>CAYPZF010000117.1:0-4224 GCA_964415275.1 uncultured Oscillospiraceae bacterium
TTGCCGTCAGGCGCCGCAGGGCCAGCAGTACTCCCGGCCGCCGCATACCACGGCCAGCGCCACGAGATCGTCCCGATGGCCCTCAGAGACCGCCTTGACCAGCGCGGTGCGCTCGGCGCAGATTGTGGAGCCGTAAGCCGCGTTTTCCACGTTGCAGCCGGTAAATACGGAGCCGTCGGCGCAGAACAGCGCCGCGCCCACCGGAAACGCGGAATAGGGCGCATAGGCGCGGGGCAGCATGGCCATGGCCAGGTCCACCAGTGCTCGGTCGGTCATTGTGTTCTCCTCCAATCCGGGCATCCCCTGTCTCTGCCCGCTCATTTCGCCATCAGGCAGAGAATGCGGCAGGGCCGGTCGGTGCGGTTTTCACACCAGTGGGCCTCGCCCCGCGGGATGAGCGTGGCGTCGCCCGGGCCGCAGACGCCCTGAAATTCCCCGCTCTCGGTGTATACCTCGCCCTCTAAAAAGAAAGAGTATTCATCCTCAGCGTGGGCGCCGGTGCCCTGCTCCGGCACCCGCTTTCCGGGCAGCAGGGTGATATAGCTCACCTTCACGTCCTCCAAAGGCCGGGCAGCCTGAAACAGCGTCTGCATCTCGTACAGAGGCAGGCCGGTCTTCTCCACATCAGCCAAACGTTTCTTTGTCATATCTGTCGCCCTCCTGTTCTAAATTGGGAATGAGTACATTGGTCCGGCGCATCTTGGGGTCCAGGAAATCGCGCAGGCCGTCACCGATAAAATTCGCGCCGATGGCCACACAGAAAATGGCCAGGCCGGGGAAGGTGGAAATCCACCATTTGTCAAAGTTGAGCACGCCTTCACTCACCATGGCGCCCCACTCCGGGATGGGGAACTTGACGCCCAGCCCCAGGAAGGAGAGCCCGGAGAACATGAGGATGGCGTTGCCCAAATCCAGGGTGCACATGACAATCAGAGACCCCATGCTGTTGGGTAAAATCTCCTTGAACAAAATCCGCCAATGGGAGGCGCCCAGGAGACGGCTGGCGGTAACATAGTCGTTCTCCTTCACCGACAAAACAATACTGCGGGTGAGCCTGGCATAATTTGGCCACCAGATGATGGACATGGCCAGCACCGAGTTGCTGATGTTCGGGCCCAGCGCCGACGCGATGACCATGGCCAGAATCAGCGGCGGGAAGGATTGGACCATTTCGGAAAAGCGCATCATGATGTCGTCCGCCAGCCCGCCGACATAGCCGGCGATGCCGCCAAAGAACAGGCCCACCACAAAGGAGATGAGTACGGTGACCGCGCCCGCCGAAATGGAAATCCGGCTGCCGTAGAGCACCCGGCTAAAGACATCCCGGCCCAGCTGATCGGTCCCGAAGAGGTGCCGGAGGCTGGGCCCCTGAAATTGGTTGTTGACGTTCTGGTCCGTAATGGGGTCGTAGGGGGAAAGGGCCGGAGCGAATATCGCGATGAGCATCCAGGCCAGGCAGAGAAAGACCCCCAGCTTGAACATAAAGTTCTTTTGCCGGAACAGCTGCCGTAATACTTTCATGCCGTCTCCCCCCTACTGATAGCGAATGCGCGGATCAATGACGCCGTAGAGGACGTCGATCAGCAGGTTGACGATAACGTAGGCAGACGCAATCAGCAGGGAGACACCGCAAATGGCGGGAAAGTCCAGTGTGGTGGCCGAGAGGTAGGCGTACTGCCCGATGCCGGGCCAGGAGAAGATCTTCTCCACAAAGACCATGCCGCCCAAGAGATTGCAGAACCCCATGCCGCTCACGGTGATCACCGGGATAAGGGCGTTGCTCAGGGCGTGGCGCATCACCACCCGGCGCTCGCTCATCCCCTTGGCGCGGGCGGTGCGGATGTAATCCATGCTCATGACCTCCAGCAGATTGGAGCGGGTCTGCCGGGTAATCAGGCCCATGGTGAAAAAGCCCAGCACCAGCGCGGGCAGGAGCAGGTGGGCCAGCGCATCGCTGAGCATGGCCCAGTTGCCCCAGGAGATGGCGTCGATGACGTAAAGCCCCGTCCCCCCGATTTGATTAAACTGCCGCACACTGATCCGGCTGCCGCTGAACCACCCCAGTTTCCCGGAAAAGACCGACATGACAACCAGAGCGAACCAGAAGCTGGGCAGAGAAACCCCGCTGACCGAAATGGCCCGCAAAATCTGGTCAATCGGCCTGTTCTGGAACACGGCGGACAGGATGCCGAAGGTGACGCCCAGCACAATGGCAATTATCATGGCGAACACGGACAGCTCCAGTGTGGCGGGAAAGTATTGCCTCAGGTCCTCCAGGACAGGGCGCCCGGTTCGGATGGATGTGCCCATATCGCCGTGGAGCAGGTTGTTCAGATAGATGAAATACTGCTCGTACAAGGGCTTGTCCAGCCCCCACTTGGCCCGGTACGCGGCGACAATCTCCGGGTCCGCCAGAGCCGTCTGGCTCAGGTTGGCGGCCTCGGGGCTGGCGGGCACCAAGCGGGAGATGAAAAACACCGTTACCGTGACACCAAAGAGCAGCGCCACCATGAGAGCAAGCCGTCGCAAAACATATCGGAACAAGAGCGGGCACATCCTTTCCTTCCGGGAACACGCGCGGACTGCCGGGAAGACAAGTCCCCCCGGCAGCCCAAAGCACGAATCAAAGCGCCTGGGTTATTTGGCGGTGAGCTCGCAGAGCTCAATCTTGCACAGGTCGTTGTAATTCACGTTCTCCAGCACGTCGGAGCGGTAGGCGTAGGTCTTGGGGTGCTGGAGCAGGAACGCGAAGGGGTTGTCCTCGTCATAGGCCCGCTGCAGCTCCTCGGAATACGCGGCGCGCTGGGCCTCGTCCGTCTCCACCTGGATCTTCGCGGCCAAATCCATCAGAATCTGGTTGTCCTCGGTGGCCTCCCATTTTGTGCGGTTGCCGTAGGCGGTGCCGTCCTCACCCACACCGGGCAGGAACGCGGCGGTCTGGTTGTTGATGTCATAGTAGTCGGGGGACCAGAACATCACATAGAAGGGCATAGTGGCGTCCCGCATGTTCTTGTAGACCAGGGTGGTCTCCAGGCTTTCAATTTCCACCTCGATGTCAATCTCGGCCAGGTCCTGCTTGACCTTCTGGGCGATGGTGGACCACTCGAGGCCCTCGGAGTTGTTGCTGGCGCAGGTGAGCGTGACGGCAAAGCCGTCGGCGTAGCCGGCCTGCTCCATCAGCGCCTTGGCCCGGTCCAAATCCCGGCCCTCGGTGGCCAGGTCACGGGTGAGCCCGCCAGAGAAGCCCTGCTGGACAAAGTTGAGGGGCACGGTGCAGCCTTCGCCGCCCAGAGCCAGATAGCCCTCATAGTCCAGAGCATAGCGCACGGCCTCCTGCACCAGGGGATTGGCCAGCTCGGGGGAGAGCGCGGCGTCGCGGTTCATCACCAGGAAGGTGATGAGGGCGGTGGGGCCGTTCGCGATGGTGATGTTTTCCGCGCCCTCCAGCTGCTTGGCGGTCTCGGTGTTGAGACCCAGGGCGATGTCGATCTCACCATTTTGCAGCGCGGTAATCTGGGCGTCTACGCTGGTCATCTCGGTGAAGATAATGGTGTCGATGTTCTTGGCTTCACCCCAGTAGTTGGGGTTCTTCTCCAGCATCAGCTGCTGCTTGGGCGTCCAGCTTTTGATGATGTACGGGCCAGAGCCGGCGGAGTTGGCGTCCAGCCACTCCTTGGCGGTGTCACCGCCGCTGTCCGAACCGCCGTGCTCCTTGACCACCGCGCTGTCCAGGATGCAGTAGGCGTTGCAGGTGAGCTTCACCAGGAAGGAGGCGTCGGGCTCGGTGAGGGTGAAGACCACGGTGTAGTCGTCGGGCGCCTCTACCTTTTCCACAATCTTGATGTTGGCGTAGGCGTTGGATTCCTTCATGTTGAGCACACGGTTGACGCTCCAGGCCACGTCGTGGGCGGTGAGCGGATTGCCGCTGGCAAAGACCACGTCGTCCCGCAGGGAGAAGGTGTAGACCATGCCCGTCTCGTCCACAGTGTAATCGGTGGCCACGGAGGGCTCGGGGGTGCCCATGGTGCCGCTCTCCACCCGGTAGAGCATGTCATAGGCGGCGTAGGAAACCATATTGGCGTAGGGCTCGTACATGTGGCCGGGGTCCAGGGTGACCAGGTCGGACTGTCCGCCGATGACGATGGTCGTGGTCTCGGTCTCTCCGCCGCCGCCGGTGCCGTTGCAGCCGGCCAGCAAGCCTAGGATGAGCACGCAGACAAGAAG
>CAYPZF010000118.1:0-4210 GCA_964415275.1 uncultured Oscillospiraceae bacterium
CTCAGTACTTTACGCTGACGGAAGACGAGGTCCTCACCCAGGGCGCCCTGGCCCGAGTCAATCCCCCCCTGCGCACCCTGTCGGACGTCGAGGGCATTCTGGCAGGCCTCAAGGACGGTACCATTGATGTCATCGCCACCGACCACGCGCCTCACAGCGCCGAGGAAAAGGCCCGGCCGCTCACCGAGGCGCCCAGCGGGATGGTGGGGCTGGAAACCGCCCTGGCCCTTTCCCTCACCGCCCTCTACCACACCGGAAAGATGGACCTGGCCGACGTGCTGCGTAAGCTGACCATCAACCCGGCCTGCATCCTGCGCGTCCCCAAGGGCCGCCTGGCCCTCGGCAGCGACGCCGACGTCCTGATTTTTGACCCCGACGAGCCCTGGACCATAGACCCGGATCAGTTTGTCTCCATGGGCCGCAACACGCCCTTTGGCGGCCATGCGGTCAAGGGCCGTGTCAAATATACCATCGTAGGCGGAGAGATTGTTTACCGGGAGGGGATGTAACATGTCCTTTGATGTCCTGCAGGAGAAGATCATCAAGCTGAAAAATCCCACGGTGGCGGGCCTGGACGCCCGGGCAGAGCATATCCCGCCCGCCATGCTACAGGCCCACATCGCCCGTCACGGCGAGACCCTCCAGGCTGCCGCCGAGGCGGTCCTGGAGTTTGACTGCGGCCTGATTGACGCGCTGTGCGACATCGTGCCCGCGGTGAAGCCCCAGTCCGCCTACTTTGAGATGCTGGGCTGGCGCGGGATGAAGGCGCTGGAGCAGGTCATTGCCTACGCCCATGAAAAGGGCCTCTTTGTCATCGCCGACATCAAGCGGGGCGACATTGGCACCACCGCCGCCGCCTACAGCGCGGGCTGGCTGGGCACCACCAGGGTGGGGCAGACCGACTGGCCTGTGTTTGACGCCGACTGTGTCACTTTAAACGGTTATATGGGCTCTGACAGCCTCAACCCCTTTTTGGAGACCTGCAAGGTAGCCGGCAAATGCGCCTTTGTGCTGGCAAAGACCTCCAACCCCTCTTCAATTGAGCTACAGGACCTGGTGGCCGGGGATCGTCTGGTGTACACCGTGATGGGCGACCTGGCCGAACACCTGGCCAAGGACACGTCCGGGAAATACGGGTATAACATTCTGGGCGTCGTGGTGGGCGCCACCCACCCCGACGAGCTTAAGCTGCTGCGCCGCCGTCTGGTCCACAGCTTTTTTCTGGTGCCGGGGTACGGGGCCCAGGGCGGCACCGCCGCCGACGTGCGCCATGCCTTCGACTTTTACGGCAGGGGCGCCATCGTCAACGCCTCCCGCAGCATCATGTGCGCCTGGCAAAAGACCGGCCGGGACGGCGGCGATTACCAGGAGGCCGCCCGCAACGCCGCCCTAGCCATGCGGGATGAGCTGCGGCAGTATGTCACCATTGTATAAAGGAGAAGCGGTATGCCGGAGCAGATGATTTGTGAAGTGGCGGAGCTCTCCCGTCTGAACGCCTATGCCTACTCCATGACCTTGGCGGCCCCCGCGCCCCTTCAGGGCGTGCTCTGCGGCCAGTTTGCCCATGTCAAATGCGGAGAGGCGCGGCTGCTGCGCCGTCCCATCTCCATCTGTGACTGGCAGGAGAACACCCTGCGTCTGGTGTTTGAGGTGCGCGGCGCGGGCACCGCCTGGCTCTCTCAGCGCCGGGTGGGGGATCAGATCGACCTGCTGGCCCCGCTGGGCCGCGGCTTTGACCTCACCGGCACAAGGCTCCTGCTGGTGGGCGGGGGCATTGGTGTCCCTCCCCTGCTGGGCTGCGCCAAGTATCAGCGCCACCGGGGCGGGGCGGTCCATGCCGTCCTCGGATTCCGCTCAGCCGACCGGGCCATACTATTGGAGGACTTTCAAGCGTGCGGCGCGGAGGTCTCCCTGTGCAGCGACGACGGCTCCCTGGGCACCCGCGGCTTTGCAGATCGGGTGGTGCGGGACTTGTTTTCTCGGGAAATATCATTTCACGGCGTGCTGGCCTGCGGGCCCAAGCCCATGCTGCGGGCGGTGGCCCAGGCGGCCGCCGTGGCCGGTGTCCCCTGCCAGGTCTCTCTGGAGGAGCGGATGGGCTGCGGTGTGGGGGCCTGTCTGGTCTGCGCCTGCAAGACCGCGGACGGCGCCTACAAACATGTGTGTAAGGACGGGCCCGTCTTTCCCGCGCAGGAGGTGGATTGGGATGCATAGGCCGGTGGACCTCTCCGTCAGTCTGGCGGGCGTGCCCCTGAAAAACCCCGTTGTGGCCGCCTCTGGCACCTTTGGTTTCGGGCGGGAGTATGGTGCGTTTTTTGATCTGAGCGAGCTGGGCGCCATCTGCGTCAAGGGGCTTACCCCCCTGCGCCGGGAGGGCAACCCGCCGCCCCGCATCGCGGAGACGCCTATGGGCATCCTCAACTCGGTGGGTCTTCAGAACCCAGGGGTGGACAGCTTTATCGCCCATGAGCTGCCCCGACTGCGTGAATATGACCTGAAGGTCATCGCCAACATCTCGGGGGAGACCCCCGAGGACTACGGCGCGATGTGTGAAACCCTCTCCGACGCCGGAGTGGATATGATTGAGCTCAATGTCTCCTGCCCCAACGTGAAGGCGGGGGGCCTGGCCTACGGTACCCGCCCGGAGCTGGCCGCGGAGGTCACAGCCCTGGCCAAGGCCCACGCCTCGGTCCCCGTGATGGTGAAGCTCTCCCCCAACGTCACCGACATCGCTGAGATTGCCCGGGCCGTGGAGGGCGCGGGCGCCGACGCCATCTCTCTCATCAACACCTTGCTGGGCATGCGCATCGACGTGGCCACGGGAAGGCCCGTGCTCCGTCAGAATGTGGGCGGCCTGTCCGGCCCGGCCATATTGCCGGTGGCGGTGCGCATGGTGTGGCAGGTGGCAAACGCCGTGAAGCTCCCCATCCTGGGCATGGGCGGTGTGGCCTCCGGGCAGGACGCCGCGGAGCTCATGCTGGCGGGGGCCGCCGCCGTGGCGGTGGGCACCGCCTGCTTCTCCGACCCCTACGCGCCGCTGCATATCCGTGACGAGCTGGCGGCGGTGGCGGCCCAGCGCGGCCACGCGCGGGTCGCCCAGCTGACCGGCCAGGTCATCCCCTGGTAGAACCACATCCATCCAAATTGGAAAAGCGAGGACAGCATGACAAGACTCTATCTTATCCGCCATGCCGAGGCGGAGGGCAACCTCTACCGCCGCATTCACGGACAGTATGACAGCTTAATTACCGAAAACGGATACCGGCAGATTGCCGCCCTGCGCGGCCGGTTTCAACATATCCCCATCAACGCGGTCTATTCCAGCGACCTGTTCCGCGCCGCGACCACCGCCAAGGCCATCTACGGGCCCAGGGGGCTCACCCTCATCACCCGGAAGGCCCTGCGGGAGGTTGACATGGGCCGCTGGGAGGACCGTCCCTGGGGCGAGGTGGCCCGGGTGGACCGCGCGCGCCTTGCCCTGTTCAACCAGACCTCCCCCCTGTGGCAGGCGGAGGAGGGAGAGGGCTTCGGCGACATCCGGGCCCGCGTGACCGCCGCCCTGCGGCAGATTGTCAAACACCACCCCAATCAGACTGTGGCGGTGGTGAGCCACGGCATGGCCATCCGCAACGCCCTGGCCTTCTTTCACGGGCTGTCCGTTGAGGAGTCCGCCGGGCTGGGACACAGCGACAACACCGCGGTCTCTCTGGTGGAGTTTGATGACGCCGGTGCGCGGGTCATCTATGAAAATGACAACTCCCACCTGCCCGAGGAGATCTCCACCCTGGGCCAGCAGCAGTGGTGGCGGGAGCGCAGCAGCATCTTCGACTCCAATATGTGGTTCCGCCCGCTGGACATGGCGCGGGACGCCGCCCTCTACCGGGACGCCCGGCGGGAGGCCTGGCTCAACATCCACGGGAGCTTGCTCCACTACGATGAGAACGCCTTTTTCAACGACGCTTTGGCCCACTGGCAGTTTGACGGCCGCTCGGTGATGTGCGCGATGCTGGGTGACCAGATTACCGGGCTGCTCCAGCTGGATTTGCGGCGGGACGCCGAAAAGGGCGTGGGCTATATCCCCTTCTTCTATATGACGCCCGACTACCGGGCACAGGGCCTGGGCGTTCAGCTGCTGGGCCAGGCCGTATCCACCTACCGGCCTCTGCTGCGCACCTATCTGCGCCTGCGCTGCGCGCCCGACAACTTTGTC
>CAYPZF010000119.1:0-4165 GCA_964415275.1 uncultured Oscillospiraceae bacterium
AAGGCCCGTCCACGTAAATTTCCAGTGTGTCTTTCTCAGCAATATCCAAGGTACGCCGCAGTTCAATGGGCAACACAATACGACCCAGCTCATCTACCTTACGGACAATTCCAGTTGACTTCATAATCTCTGTCCTTCCTCCAAAAAATAGTAACTTTCCCTGAATTATCTAGCAGGTGCTTTTCATTATAGCATGATGTATTTTTTTGTCAATTAAAAGTGGAGAAACTTTACAGAAAGTTAAAACTTATGTCACCTATGAGGGGCATATTCCGTCCACGTGAGACATAAGTTCTCCTGGAAGGATGTGACGCTATGGCCATGGCATTTTTGTGGACAGGGATGGTCCTATTGTCCATTGTTTGCGGCCTTCTCACCGGCAATGGCCCGGCGGTGGCCGCCGCAGCGCTGGAGGGGGCCGCCGCCGCCGTTGAGCTCTGTCTGTCCATGGCGGGGGTGTTATGTCTATGGATGGGCGTTATGGAGACCATGAAGCGGACTGGCCTGGCCGGAAAGCTGGCCTGGCTTCTGGGGCCCATCCTCCGCCGTCTTTTCCCGGAATATGCCCGGGATAAGCCGGTGATGGAGGCCGTCTCCGCCAACTTTTCCGCCAATCTCCTGGGACTCGGCAACGCCGCCACGCCGCTGGGGCTGGAGGCGGCCCGGCAGATGAGCCGCCGCGGCGGCGGGGTGGCCGGCGACGGATTGTGTATGCTGGTGGTGTGCAACACGGCGTCCATCCAGCTCATTCCAACCACCGTGGCCTCCCTGCGGCTGGCCCGGGGCTGCGCCACTCCCTTTGATATCCTGCCCGCGGTCTGGCTCTCCTCGATTATCTCTGTGACGGTGGGCGTATGCGCGGCAAAGCTGTTCTCCAGGCTCTGGAGGTCTTGACATGGGGCTGTTCTTTACCATGCTGGTCCCACTCATCATCGCGGGCGTGGCCCTCTACGGCATCTCCCGCCGCGTGGATGTCTACGACGCCATGCTCACCGGCGCGGGAGAGGGGCTGGGGGTCCTGCTGCGGATTGTGCCCACGCTCATCATCCTGCTGCCCGCTATCTACATGCTCCGGGCCTCGGGCGCCATGGAGCTGGCCGCGGAGGCCCTCGCGCCCCTGCTTTGCGCGCTGGGCATCCCGCCCGAAACCGTGGCGCTTTTGCTGGTGCGCCCCATCAGCGGCTCCGCCGCGTTGGGGGTGGGCGCGGAGCTCATCTCCACCTACGGACCGGATTCCACCATCGGCCGCACCGCCGCGGTGATGCTTGGCTCTACCGAGACCACCTTTTACACCGTCGCTGTCTACTTCGGTGCCGTCGGCATTGTCAGAACCCGCTATGCCATCCCCGCCGCCCTGTGCGCGGACCTGGCCGCCTTTTTGGCCGCCGCCTGGGCCGTGCGTCTTTTCTTCCCATAAGCCTTTAAAAAGAGTGTTGGACGCAGTGCTGCGTCCAACACTCTTTTTTGTTGTAACCATGCCCCAGTGGTATCTTGACGCTACCGGATGGTGATCAGCAGCTGGCCCGCCTTGACGGCAACCCCTTCCTTGACCAGCACCTGCTCCACGGTGCCGGCCATGCGGGCCACCACGGAGGTCTCCATCTTCATGGCCTCGATGACGGCGATGACCTGGTTCTCTTCCACCCTGTCACCCGGTTTCACACTCACCTTGGACACCATGCCGGGGATGGAGGCGCCGGCCTGGCTCTTGTCCTCGGGGTCAGCCAGCGCCACAGACGTGCCCTTTACCCCGGCACGCTTGTCGGGCACCGCCACCTCGCGGCGCATTCCGTTGAGTTCAAACTGCACCGTCCGGGTGCCGTCCTCGTTGAGGTCCCCCAGCCCGAGGTATTTGATGACCAGGGTCTTGCCGTCCTCAATGTTGATCTTGTTGGTTTCGCCCAGGGCCAGCCCGTTAAAGAAGACGTGGCTGCCCATCCGCATGATATAGCTGTACTCCTTCTGGTGCTTGAAGTACTCCTCCACTACCTTGGGGTAGAGGCACCAGGATACGACCGTGGGGTTGGAGGGGTTGGGCGCGAATTTCTCCACCTCACGCCGGGCGGCCTCAAAGTCCACAGGAGGCAGCAGGTCGCCGGGACGGCAGGTGATGGGCTCCTCTCCCTTGAGCACCACCCGCTGGAGGTCCTCGGGGAACCCCCAGGCCGGCTGGCCCATCATGCCCTTGAAGTACGCTACCACGGAGTCGGGGAAGGTCAGGGCTTCGCCCCGCTCCACAATGTTCTCTGGCGTCAGGTCATTTTGCACCATAAAGATGGCCAGGTCTCCCACCATCTTGGAGGAGGGGGTGACCTTCACGATGTCGCCCAGCATGTCGTTGACCTTCTTGTACATCTCCTTGACTTCGCCGAAGCGGCTACCCAGGCCCAGGGAGACCACCTGGGGCTGGAGGTTGGTGTACTGGCCGCCGGGAATCTCGTACCGGTAAATATCGGTGGCCGGGTTTTTGATGTCGGCCTCGAAGTTTTTGTAGCGGAGACGGACGTCCGCCCAGTAGTCGGTGAGCTTCTGGAGCTCATCAAGGTCCAGCCCGGTGTCCCGCGGCTGGCCCTTCAGCGCCGCCACCACCGCGTTCATGGAGGGCTGGCTGGTGAGAGAGGACATAGAGGAGATGGCGCAGTCCACAATGTCCACACCGGCCTCGGCCGCCATCAGGTAGGTGGCCACCTGGTTGCCCGAGGTGTCGTGGGTATGCAGGTGGACGGGGATGCTCAGCTCGTCCTTGAGGGCGGCAATCAGGGTCTTGGCCGCATAGGGCTTCAGCAGGCCGGCCATATCCTTGATGCAGAGCGAGTGGGCGCCGCGGCGCTCCAGCTCCTTGGCCATGTTGAGGTAATATTTGATGCTGTACTTATCCCGCTTGGGGTCCATGATGTCGCCGGTGTAGCAGATGGCGGCCTCACAGAATTTGCCCTGCCTGAGGACCTCCTCCATCGCCATTTCCATGCCGGGGATCCAGTTGAGGGAGTCGAAGATGCGGAATACGTCAATGCCCCCCTTGGCCGACTCGTCCACAAACGCCCTGATGAGGTTGTCGGGGTAGTTGGTGTACCCCACGGCGTTGGCGCCGCGGAAGAGCATCTGGAGCGGAATGTTGGGGATGTTCTCGCGCAGCTTGTGCAGCCGCTCCCAGGGGGACTCGTGGAGGAAGCGGTAGGCCACATCGAAGGTGGCGCCACCCCACATTTCCAGAGAGAAACAGTCGGCCAAAATCTCCGCCGTGCCCTCGGAGCCCTTGATCATATCACGGGAGCGCATCCGGGTGGAGAGGAGAGACTGGTGGGCGTCCCGCATGGTGGTATCGGAAATCAGGAGCTTTTTCTGGTCCAGGACCCACTTGGACATTGCCTCCGGCCCCTTCTCGTCCAGGAGCTGCTTCAGCCCCGGCCGCAGGTTGCCGGTGACGGGCGGGAACCGGGGGACGTCGTACTGCTTCCGCTCGGCGTCCGGGCTATCCACCTGAATCTGCGCGATATACTTCAGCACCTTGGTGGCCCGGTCCCTGGAATCGGTGATTTCAAAAAGCTCGGGGGTGTCGTCGATAAACTTGGTGTGGCACTGGCCGGCCACAAACTGGGGGTGGAGGAGGATGTTGGAGATGAACGCGATGTTGGTCTTCACGCCGCGGACGTGCTCCTCGCTGAGGGCGCGGGCGGCCTTGCGGCAAACACCGGAAAATGTGGTGTCCCAGCTGGTCACCTTGACTAGGAGGGAGTCATAGTACGGGGAAATGGTGGTGCCCGCCGCCGCGTTGCCGCCGTCCAGCCGGACGCCGAACCCGCCGCCGGAGCGGTAGGCGGTAATCCGGCCCGTGTCGGGCGCGAAGTTGTTGGCCGGGTCCTCCGTGGTCACCCGGCACTGGACGGAGTAGCCGTTGATCCGCAGGTCCTCCTGGCAGGTGAGCCCAATGTGGGGGTCGGACAGAGGACGCCCCTCGGCAACGAGAATCTGAGCCCGCACCAAATCGATGCCGGTGACCATCTCGGTCACGGTGTGCTCCACCTGGATGCGGGGGTTCATCTCGATGAAGTAGTGGTTGCCGTCCCTGTCCACCAGGAACTCCACGGTGCCCGCGTTGACATAGCCCACCTCCCGGGCAATCTTCACCGCGTCGGAATGGAGGCGCTCTATGGTCGCGGGGGGC
>CAYPZF010000120.1:0-4132 GCA_964415275.1 uncultured Oscillospiraceae bacterium
CCCAAGGACATCTTTGTGGTCTCCATCATGCCCTGTACCGCGAAGAAATACGAGGTGCGGCGGGAAGAGCAGCGGATGAAAAACGGCCACCTGCCCGTGGACGTCTCTCTCACCACCCGCGAGCTGGGCCGGATGATTACCCGCGCCGGCATCCTCTTCGACCACCTGCCCGAGGACGTGCCCGACCCCATGCTGGGTATCGGCACCGGCGCCGCGGTCATCTTTGGCACCAGCGGAGGCGTGATGGAAGCCGCTCTGCGCACCGTGGTGGAAATCGTCACGGAGGGGGAGCTTAAGCCCCTGGAGTTCCATGAGGTCCGCGGCCTGGCGGGCATCAAGGAGGCCTCCTTCGACCTGCCGGGTAAAACTGTGCGGGTGTGTGTGGCCTCCGGTCTGCACAACGCCAAGCGCGTGTTGGACGGCATAAAGGACGGCAGCCTCCAGTACGACTTCATTGAGTTT
Source organism: uncultured Oscillospiraceae bacterium (assembly GCA_964415275.1). Lineage (GTDB taxonomy): Bacteria > Bacillota > Clostridia > Oscillospirales > Oscillospiraceae > JAEWRY01. Next base: position 463 of record CAYPZF010000120.1, read on the forward strand.
ATGGCCTGTCCCGGCGGCTGCATCAACGGCGGCGGCCAGCCCATTCAGCACGCTGACGTGCGCAACTTTGTCAACATTCCCGCCCTGAGGGCCAAGGCCCTTTACGACCAGGACAAGGGCATGTCCTTCCGCAAGAGCCATGAGAACCCCGCGGTCCAGAAGATCTATCAGGACTATCTGGGCAAGCCCGGCAGCCACAAGGCCCACGAGCTGCTCCACTGCACCTACGTGCCGACAAAGCGCTACCGCGTGTAGTCTATATTCCTTGTCAGTGTCATACGCGCCGCTGTCTGAACGACAGCGGCGCGTATGCTTTTTCTCAGGCGCAGAACCGGTGCTTTCCAATGATCTTAATGAGCGGCCGGCTCCAAATCCACGCGCTGGTGGCGGTGGCCGGGTTAAAGTAGTAGATGGCGCCACCGCTGGGGTCGGAGCCGCTCAGTACCTCTTTGGCCGCGCGTACCGCGGAATCCGATACGGGCTGGTTGATCTGCCCGTCTACCATACAGGTAAAGGCGCCCGGCTGATAGACCACGCCCGCGATGGTGTTGGGAAAAGAGGGGTGCTCCACCCGGTTGAGAATCACCGCCCCCACCGCCACCTGTCCGATATAGGGCTCCCCCCGCGCCTCCGCGGAAATCACCTTGGCCAGAAGCGACACGCTGCCCGACTGAGCGTCCTGGGTCTGGGATTGGGAGGACATCCCCAGCGCGTTCAGGGTGGCGGTTCCCACCACGCCGTCCGCCGCCAGCCCATTTCTCTGTTGAAAAAAGCGCACCGCCTGGGTGGTCTGCGAGCCAAAAATGCCGTCCACCGCACCGTCATAGTAGCCCCAGCGCGACAGCTTGGTCTGAATCTGCCTCACCGTCTCCCCAGTGGAGCCCTGACGCCAGGTGGCCGCGTCCGCCTGCTGTACCAACGCGATGATGACAATATTGACAGCAAACAAAACAGCCAGCGCGCCCATAAGCTTCCGCCGCTTTGTATCCATTACATTCCCTCCATTTGAAAGATTCCCCCTTAGTTTACGGCGCAGAGAGAAAAAATATGTGATTGGCACCAGTGGAGAATACTTCCTGCGTGCCTTGGCAATACTGCTAAAGAAAGAACAAGAAGGGATGTGTGCCAGATTGGTCAAGGGAATCTCTCGGCGGGTGATTGTGGTAAAGTCCCCTGAGCCAAAACTGTTTGAGCAGGCCATTTTCCTGCTGCGTGAGAATATCCTCCCCGGCGAGGGGGGCGTCACCTCCGACCAGATTCTCGCCGAAGCCCATCGGGTGGCGGACAGCTATCTCAGGCGAAACACCACCTGGTCCCGCCGCCGCCAACTGCTTCTCCCCCTCTTCTGGGGCGTCTGTGGGGCCGTTCTCTCCTCGGCCGCCTGGTGTGCCATCCTGTTTATACAATAGAGTCGCTGGGCGGGCGGCCCTCTCTCCCGCCCCGGCGATGACATAAAAGCGTGGCGCGTACCGCAAAGGCGGTACGCGCCACGCTTGTCTCTTTCTTACAGCAGGGACACCCGTCCCCTTAAAAATTCCCGCAGCCAGGTGCCCGTCTCGGGGTGGTCCAGGGCAAAGTCGATGGTGGCCTCCAAAAATCCCTTCAGGTTGCCCGTGTCATACCGTCGGCCCTCAAAGTCCACCGCTACCATTTTATCCCGCTGACACAGCGTCTTGAGTCCGTCGGTGAGCTGTATCTCCCCTCCATAGCCGGGCGCCTGGTGCTCCAGAATGTCGAAGATGGCCGGCGTCAGGACATAGCGGCCTAAAATGGCGTAGGGAGAAAACACCTCCTCCGGCCGGGGCTTTTCGTTCATGTCGGAAACCCAAAAGACATGCTCCTCCAGGGGCGCGGTCTTCACCGAGGAGTATTTCCCAATGGCGTCCAGCGCCACCTGCTGCACACCCACGGCAGAGGCGCCGTGCTTCTCCGCCGCGTCGATGAGCTGCCTGATTACGGGCACCCGGGCCCGCATGATGTCGTCGCCCAGCAAGACGGCAAAGGGCTCGTCCCCTACAAAGTGCTTGGCCCGCCAGATGGCGTGGCCCAGGCCCCGTGTCTCCTTCTGCCGGACATAGAAGATGTTGGCTAAATCGGCCGCCCGGCGCACCTCCTGCAACTCCTTGTCCTTGCCGGCCTGCGCAAGCCGTTCCTCCAGCTCGGGATAGTAGTCAAAGTAATCGTCCATGGCGGACTTTGCCCGGTTTGTGACAATCAGGATGTCCTCAATCCCGGCGGCCACCGCCTCTTCAATGATGTACTGAATCACCGGCTTGTCCACCAGGGGCAGCATCTCCTTGGGCACGGTCTTGGTGGCCGGAAGCATCCGGGTGCCCAGCCCGGCGGCTGGAATGACCGCTTTACGTACTTTCATGGCACGGCTCCTCCCTGCGCATAGAATCAGGTGCGGTGCCCGCGTTCAAGGGCTTCCGCCGCACCCCCGACAGACGCCGGTCACAGGCGGCCGGCTCGCATCATGGGTTGAAAAAATTTGATTCTGGGCAATGTGTACAGCAACAGCATACCCAAAACATAACAGGCGCCCAGCTCTTCCAGGGCCAGGAGCCCGGCGTTGTAGACATACGCGGCCCGAAACGCCCCGGCAGAGTCGGTGGAGGCCCACGCGATCACCGCCCCTACAATCACAGCGTTGCAGAGGACGGGCGGTAGCGGCGCCAACCACCGGTTGGGGACCCGGGCGGTCCAAAGGGCGGCCAGCAGAGTGGCCAGCGTGCCAAACACCACGTCCAGCGGCCCATAGGGGGAGAGCAGGTTGGTGATGAGACAGCCCAACGCAAGGCCGGGCACCGCGGTCGGAAACAGGAAAGGCAGCACACAGAGCGCCTCCGCGAACCGGAATTGGACCGGGCCATAGGCCAGACCGAACAGGCCGCTGAGGTAGCTCAGCAGCACATAGAGCGCCGCTACCATGGCGCCGAGGGTCAGTTCCCTTGTGGTCACCTTACGCATCTCTGGGTCCTCCATTTTGGTGTTTAGAGAACGGCGGGGCGTCCGCCGAACGAACACAGCCAAAGGCCGTGCTTGGACCGGGTGTGGAAACCAGTCGAATGTTATTTTACCACATCTTCCGCCAAATGTATACCCAAAAACCGCAGCTTATCCACGGCGCGCCGCCATCCAGGGCAAATAGAGCAGCCCCCACACCAGCAGCACCAGCCCCATAAGCCCCAACAGATACCCCTGCCGTCCCAACAGGGCATAAAGCGCCACCAGCGGCGACCCGGGCGAGGCGCCGTTCAGAAAGAGGTAGTTGAGGTTGTGGCGCCTGTTGAGCCAGTAGATGGGCGCGGCAGCCGCCAACAGCAGCCCGAAACACCGGGGCAGATTGCGCCAGTTGGGCCGCAGGGTCCCCGCCGCCAGCCGCATCACCGGGTAGGCCAGCAAAATGGCGTGAAACAAAAAGCTGTGGAGGCTGAGAAAGGTCCACACCGGTAAATCCAGCCAGTTGGGAAAGAGCACCCCGGCCGCCGCCCCCGGCAGCGTAAGGCTGTAGAGCAAGTCCCCGGTCAGCCCGGTGGGCCGGGCGGCGTCCGCCAGCAGGACCAGCATGGATAGACTGCACAGGTGAAGGGGGAGGTAGTCCGGGCCAAAGGCACCCCTGCAGAGCAGAAAGAGGTCCTTCCCCGCCTCCAGCGCCACAGTGCTCCAG
>CAYPZF010000121.1:0-4126 GCA_964415275.1 uncultured Oscillospiraceae bacterium
CGTTCTGCCCGAGTGCTAACCCCCGGTTTTTAACTTTTTCTTTTCTTGTGAATTGGGCTGTGCTATACTATGGGCAATATTTTTGTGTGATTGGGAGGCAGTGAAGTGAACAACCTTTTGTCCGAACAAATGCTGCGTCTGGGCACCGCCCGCTCTGAAATCCGCGAGCTTTTCGAGTATGGGAAACAGCGGGCGGCCATCGTGGGCGCGGAGAACGTCTTTGATTTCTCCATCGGCAACCCCAGCGTCCCGCCTCCGGACAGTGTCAACGAGTCCGCCCTTTCCCTGCTGCAGACGACGGACCCGCTCACCCTGCACGGCTATACCAGCGCCCAGGGCGACGCGGCCTGCCGCGCCGCGTTCGCGGAAAACATCAACCTCCGTTTTGGGACAAGCTATACCGACGCCGACCTCTACCTCACGGCGGGCGCCGCCGCCGCGCTGTGCTGCTGCCTCCACGCCCTGGCCTGTCCCGGCGACCGCTTTGTGGTGCTGGCGCCCTTTTTCCCCGAATACAAGGTCTTTGTGGAGAAAACGGGGGCGGAAATGGACGTAGTGCCCCCTGAGATTGAGGCCTTCCAAATCGACTTCGACGCGCTGGAGCGGACCATCGACGCCCGCACCAAGGGCATCCTCATCAACTCGCCCAACAACCCCTCGGGCGCCGTCTATTCCGTCGAGACCGTCCAGCGTCTGGCCGACCTGCTGAAGCGCAAGTCGGAGGAGGTGGGCCATGTCATATGGCTGATCTCCGACGAGCCCTATCGGGAGATCACCTATGTGGACGGCGAGCTCCCCTGGCTCCCCAGCTATTACGACAACACCCTGGTCTGTTACTCCTTTAGTAAATCCCTCTCCCTGCCCGGCGAGCGCCTGGGCTATGTCCTGGTGCCGCCCGCCGCGGCAGACGCCGACCTGGTGTACGCGGCCGTGGCCGGCGCGGGCCGGAGCCTGGGCTATGTGTGCGCCCCCAGCCTCTTCCAGCGGGTGACCGCCGCCTGCGTGGGGCAGACCGCCGACCTGGAGATTTACAAGGCAAACCGCCGCCTCTTGCTGGACGGCCTGCGGGACATGGGGTTCTACTGCGCCGAGCCGGGCGGCACCTTCTACCTCTTCCCCCGCACCCTGGAGCCGGACGCCCGCGCCTTTTCCGAGCGGGCGAAAAAGTACGACCTGCTGGTGGTCCCCGGCGACAGCTTCGGCGCCCCAGGCCACGTCCGCATCTCCTACTGTGTCCCCACCAGCCGGGTAGAGCGGGCGCTGCCCCTCTTTGCCAAGCTGGCGGCGGAGTACCGGTAAGCCCTCTGCCCATGCGTCAAAAACGCCTTCCGCTCTCGACGAGAGCGGAAGGCGTTTTACATCGGTCTGATGAGGCCGACCTTCAGTCCGGATCGGCGGGGCTGTCTCCTGTCACGCCGGCGTCGAATACGTAATCGTTGCCGGGCAGGACGGCGTTGAGCAGAACCCCCAGCACAGCGGCAATAGCCAGGCCCGTCAGGGTCACGTCGGCCCCGGCGATGCGGAGGGTAATCCCGCCGTAGGTGTTAAAGCCCAGGCCGGAGACCAGGATGACGGCCGCGATGATGAGGTTGCGGCTTTTGGAGAAGTCCACCCGATTTTCCACCACATTCCGCACACCCACAGCGGAGATCATCCCGTAGAGAATCAGGGAGACGCCGCCGATGATCGCGGTGGGGATGGAGTGGATGATCTCCGCGAACTTGGGGGAGAAGGAGAGTATCACGGCATACAGCGCGGCCAGCCGGACAACCCGGGGGTCGTAGACCTTGGAGAGCGCCAGCACGCCGGTGTTCTCGCTGTACGTGGTGTTGGCGGGGCCGCCAAACATGCCCGCCAGCGCGGTGGCAATCCCGTCGCCCACCAGGGTGCGGTGCAGGCCGGGGTCGGTCATAAAGTTCTTGCCGGTGGTGGCGGAGATGGCGGAGATGTCCCCCACATGCTCCATCATGGTGGCCACGGCGATGGGCGCCATGATGAGGATGGAGCTGAGGTCGAACTTCGCCATCACGAAGGGCTGAAGGCCCACAACCTCAGCGCTTCTCAAGGCGGTGAAGTCTACCATGCGAAAGCACAGGGCCACCACATAGGGGATGACCACGCCCAGCAAGATGGGGATGATCTGCACCATGCCCTTTCCGAAGATGCTGCACACGATGACCACCGCGACGGCAAGAATCGCCAGCCACCAGCAGGCGGAGGCGTTGGCGATGGCGCTGGGGGCCAGTGTCAGCCCGATGCAGATGATAATGGGGCCGGTGACCACCGGGGAGAGCACCCGCATCACCTTCTGCGGGCCGATCACTTTAAACAGCAGGGCCAGCACCAGATAGAGCAGGCCGGCCACCACCACGCCGCCCAGCGCGTAGGGCAGCTTTTCCTCGCCGGTCATGGCGGCGAAGGCCCCGGTATTCAGCTTGGACACCGCCTCAAACCCGCCCAGGAAGGCGAAGGAGGAGCCCAGAAAGGCGGGGACCTTGAGCTTGGTGCACACATGGAAAAAGAGGGTGCCGACGCCGGCAAAGAACAGCGTCGTCTGAATGTTGAGGGGCAGGCCGTAGCCGCTGACGATGATGGGGACCAGGACGGTGGCGCCAAACATGGCGAACATGTGCTGAAGCCCCAGCAGGAGCATCTTGGGCACCCCCAGCTGCCTGGCGTCTGTGATGGCGTAATCCGCGGCGCTTTTTTCATCCATAGACAATTCTCTCCTTTTGCTGTTCCTTGGTGCACGGGCCTCGTGCGCGCGCCCGGCGCGGGCGGGGGCCGCAGCGTGCCACAGGCCCAACCGTTAAGATACACTGTTCGGATATTATAGCAGGAACCCATTGCCCCCGCAAGGAAAACGCCCTGTCTTTTCTCTTTTTGGCGCTTTCTCTAAAGAAGAGAAAAAGCCCGGCTTTTCCATCGGAGCTTCTGCGCATTGACAGGAACCGACCTTTTATAATATAGTGAACATGATTTTTTATCAATCAGGCAGAGGAAAGTCGTCTTATCGCCCGTCCTGATAAGAACGCTGCTCCGGCCATCTTTATCTCACTGTGAAGGCGAGGCGGACCCCTCATGAAACAGCCCTTTGTCACCCAGGCCCAGCTGAACAAGATCGCAGAAGACCATCCCACACCATTTCATCTCTACGATGAACGGGGGATTCGGGAAAACGCCCGGAATCTTTTGCGGGCCTTTTCCTGGGACCCCGGCTTTAAAGAATATTTTGCCGTGAAGGCCACCCCCAACCCCACGATTCTGAAGATTTTGCGTGAAGAGGGCTGCGGGGTAGACTGCTCCTCCCTCACGGAGCTCCTGCTGGCCGAGCGCTGCGGCTTCTCCGGCGCGGAGATCATGTTCTCCTCCAACAACACGCCCCCGGAAGAGTTCGCCCTGGCCGCAGAGCTGGGCGCCACCATCAATCTGGATGACATCACCCACATCGACGTGCTCCAGGCGACCATCGGACGGATGCCCGAGACCATCTCCTGCCGTTATAACCCCGGCGGCACCTTCACCGCCGGGACCGCCGAGCGCGGCCTTCAGGTGATGGGCAACCCCGGCGAGGCGAAATACGGCTTCACCCGCGCTCAGCTGACCGAGGGCTTTCAACGGCTGAAGGCCATGGGGGTGAAGCATTTCGGCATCCACGCCTTTCTGGCCTCCAACACCGTCTCCAACGCCTATTACCCCGCCCTGGCCCGGGTTCTGTTCCAAACCGCGGTGGAGCTGAGGGCGGAGACCGACTGTGACATCAAGTTCATCAACCTCTCCGGCGGCATCGGCATTCCCTACCACCCCGACCAGCCCGCCAGCGATATTTTCGCCATCGGCGAAGGGGTGCGCCAGGCCCGCGGCGACATTCTGGTCCCCGCCGGCATGGGGGATGTGGCCATCTTTACCGAGCTGGGCCGCTTTATGCTGGGCCCCTACGGCTGTCTGGTCACCAGGGCCATCCATGAAAAGCACACCTATAAGGAGTATATCGGCGTGGACGCCTGCGCCGCCGACCTCATGCGTCCGGCCATGTACGGCGCCTACCACCACATCACGGTCATAGGTAAGGAGCACGCCCCCTGTGACCACAAGTATGACGTAACCGGCGCGCTCTGTGAAAACA
>CAYPZF010000122.1:0-4117 GCA_964415275.1 uncultured Oscillospiraceae bacterium
ACAGGGGGTCTTCCCAGTCGCCGAACTTCTCTTTGTAGAAGGTGTGATACTCCTCCTCGGTCACCTGGGCCTTGGGCCGGCGCCACAGGGGGACCATAGAGTTCAGGGTCTCCCACTCGGTGTAGGTCTCCCGCTCGGGGACATAGTCCTCGGGGGCGTCGGCGGGCCGTTCCTTCTGACGGGAGCGCTCCATCTCCATGCGGATGGGGTGGTGGATATAGTCGGAGTGCTTTTTGACCAGGGCGGACAGGCGGTAGGGCTCCAGATACTCGCTGTACCGCGCCTCCTCCTCGTCGGCCTTCAGGGACATGATCACATCGGTGCCCGTCTGCTCCTTCTGACAGGAGGTGATGGTGTACCCGTCCGCGCCGGAGGACTCCCACCTCCAGGCGCTCTCCTCCCCATGGGCCCGGGAGACAACGGTCACCTTGTCGGACACCATAAAGGCGGAGTAAAATCCGATGCCGAACTGGCCGATGATGTCCAGATCCTCCTGCTTGTCCTGAGCGGCGGCAACCTCCTCCTTAAAGCGCAAAGAGCCGCTGTGGGCAATGGTGCCCAGGTTGGATTCCAGCTCCTCCTTGGTCATGCCGATGCCGTTGTCCCGTATTGTGAGGGTGCGGGCGTCCTTGTCCGGGAGGATGGTAATCTGAAGCTGAGAGCGGTCGATGCCCACCTTGTCGTCGGTCAGGGCCCTGTAGGCCAGCTTGTCCAGCGCGTCGCTGGCATTGGAGATGAGCTCCCGCAAGAAGATCTCCTTATGCGTGTAGATGGAGTTGACCATCAAATCCAAGACCCGCCTGGATTCGGTTTTAAATTGCCTTTTCGCCATAAAACGAACCTCCTGTATCAAGTAAATGATGAAAATATATAGTGTTAGCACTCTAAAATCAAGAGTGCTAACACTATGATAATACTTCGCGCGTGATTTTTCAAGGGGGTTTCAGGATTATTTACAATTATCTGGCCCGAGGGCCCGGCTTGACGGGGGCGGCCCGGGCGGGTGCCCCTTTAATTGAAGATATCGGCGTGGGTGGAAAAGAGCTCCCTTACCTGGTCCAGCAGGCCTCGGTGCTCCGCCCGGGACAGGTCGGGGTTCTCCTCCAGCAGAGCCCGGGCGGCGTCCTGGGCCTGGCGCAGGACCCGGGTGTCGCCGGCGAAGTCGGCCACCTTGAGCTGGGGCAGACCGTGCTGACGGCGGCCGAACAGGTCGCCGGGGCCGCGCAGGCGCAGGTCCTCCTCCGCGATGAGAAAGCCGTCGTTGGTGGCGGTGAGCGTCTTGAGCCGGGCCTTGGCGTCGGGGCTTTGGGAGGCGGTTACCAGCACACAGTAGGACTGGTCGGACCCGCGGCCCACCCGGCCACGCAGTTGGTGGAGCTGGGAGAGGCCAAACCGGTCGGCGTTTTCCACCACCATGAGGGTGGCGTTGGGCACATCCACCCCCACCTCAATGACGGTGGTGGAGACCAGGATGTCCACGCCGCCCGCGCCAAAGGCGGTCATAACGGCCTCCTTTTCCCCGGCCTTCATCCTGCCGTGGAGAAAGGCCACCCGCAGGTCGGGAAAGACAGTATCCCTCAATTCCCCGGCGTACTGCATCACCGCCTTGAGGTTGGCAAAGCCGCCCTCCGGCATATCCTCCTCCGCCCCGGCCTCCTCCACCGCGGGACAGACGATATAGACCTGGCGGCCCTCCGCCACCAGCCTGCGGACAAACCGGTACAGCCGCGCCCGCGTGGATTCCCCGATGACAAAGGTCTCCACCGGCCGCCGCCCGGGCGGCAGCTCGTCAATGACCGAGACGTCCAAATCGCCGTAGACAATGAGAGCCAGGGTGCGGGGGATGGGCGTGGCCGACAGGACCAGGAGATGGGGCCGGACGTCTCCGGTGGCCTTGGCGGTCAGGCCGGCCCGCTGGTCCACGCCAAACCGGTGCTGCTCGTCCACCACCACCAGGCCCAGGCGCCGGAAGGCCACCGGGGCGGAGAGCAGCGCGTGGGTGCCGATGACAAAATCAACCTCTCCGCGCTCCAGGGCGGCGTAAAGACGCCGCTTTTCCGCCGCCTTTGCGGAGCCGGTCAGCAGGGCTGGCCGGATCCCGGTGCCCCGGAGCAGGGCGGAGAGACTCTTGTGGTGCTGCTGAGCCAGCAGCTCGGTGGGGACCATCATGGCGCACTGGAAGCCGTTCTTTACCGCCATCACCGCCGCCGCGGCGGCCACCACCGTCTTGCCCGAGCCCACGTCGCCCTGGACCAGACGGTTCATGGGCCGCCCGGAGGCCAAATCGGCGGCCACCTCGTCCAACACCCGGGTCTGGGCGCCGGTGAGGGGGAAGGGCAGGGCGGCGGCAAAGGACGCGTACCCGGTGTCCGTCAGGCGCGGGCCGCGGTCGGTCCGGCGCTTCCTGAGAAAGGCCATGCCCAGGGAGAGGACGAAAAACTCCTCAAAAACCAGCCGCCTCCGGGCCGCCTCCAGCGCCGCCCAGCTGTCGGGAAAGTGGATGGCGCGCAGGGCGTCGGCGAGGGGGAGCAGGCCGTGCCGCTCCCGCAGCCGGAGGGGCATGGATTCCGCGGGGAGGCAGTCCTCCAAAACACGCCGGATGAGGTCGGCCAGCAGGCGGTTGGAGATCCCGGCGGTCAGACGGTAGACGGGCACGATGCGGCCGGTGAAGCGGCGGGCGTCCGCCCGCTCGAAGTAGGGGTTTGTCATCACGCGCCCAAGCCCGCGGCCCTCCACCTTGCCAAAAAAGATGTACTCCACGCCGGGCCGCAGGGACTGTGTGACATAGCGCTGGTTAAAGAACACCAGGGTGAGGGCGGCGGCGCTGTCCACCACCTTTACCCGGACGACGTCGAGGCCGCTGCGCACGCGGGAGAGCCTGGGCGCCTCCGCCACCATGGCGGAAATACAGACCGGCTCACCCGCCGGCGCCCGGCGGATGGCGCACAGTCTGGTCCTGTCCTCATAGCCGCGGGGAAACCACCGGAGCAGGTCCCCGGCACAGCGGAGCCCAAGCCCCCCCAGGGCGGCGGCGCGGGCGGCGCCCACGCCGGGCAAGGCGCGCAGGGCATCCTTTGGCTGAATGGGCACGGCAGGCACCCCTTTCTCCGTGTTATGCAATAATTTTATCACAAGGGGGAGATTGTAACAAGCATAGGAATACCGGGGGGCCTGGGGTTGTATGTTTGTCCAAGGAAAGCGCGCGAGGGAAAGTCTCCGCCCGTGTGACCTGCCAAGAATTTGCATTTAGGGGAAAAACGATTGCAAACACCCCATGGTACGTTTATAATATAGACAGAAGAATAATACGAATGTTTATTATGGAAAGAAAGGACGGTTCAACAGGAATGGCAGAGCGCGAATTCAAAAAAGTCCTGGTGGCCAACCGGGGGGAGATTGCCATCCGTGTGTTCCGGGCCTGTTATGACCTGGGCCTGCACACAGTGGCGGTTTACTCTAATGAGGATACATATAGCCTGTTTCGAATCAAAGCGGACGAAGCTTACCTTATCGGAGAAAATAAAAGCCCGCTCGGAGCTTACCTCGACATCCCGTCTATCATCGACCTGGCCAAACGGCGCGGGGTGGACGCCATTCACCCCGGATACGGCTTTCTCTCGGAGAACGCCGATTTTGCCCGCGCTTGCGAAGAGAACGGCATCACCTTCATCGGGCCCAGCTCCCACGTGCTGGAACAGATGGGGGATAAGCTGGCGGCCAAGCGCATTGCGAAAAAATGTAACGTACCCACCATTCCAGGCTCCTCTGAGCCGCTGAAGGACGCTGAGGACGCGTTGGAGCGGGCCGTCAGCTATGGCTTTCCCATCATCCTCAAGGCCGCCGGCGGCGGCGGCGGGCGCGGCATGCGCCTGTGCGAAACGCCGGAGGAGGTCAAGCCCGCCTTCGAGCTGGTCAAGAACGAGGCGAAAAAGGCCTTTGGCAATGAGGACATCTTCATTGAGAAGTTCCTGGTGGAGCCCAAGCACATTGAGGTGCAGATTCTGGCCGATACCTACGGCAACGTCTATCATCTGGGGGAGCGTGACTGCTCTCTCCAGCGGCGGTACCAGAAGGTGGTGGAGTTTGCCCCGGCATTCTCCGTGCCCCCCGCGACCAT
>CAYPZF010000123.1:0-4114 GCA_964415275.1 uncultured Oscillospiraceae bacterium
GGGTGAGGGAGTGCTCGCCCAGTCCGGCCGGGGCCTGGGTGCCGGGCCCCAGGCTGGCGGCAAGCGACGCGTCGTACAGAGGGGACGCGGGGGAGACGGGCAGCGCGGCTGCGGTGGCGTACCCCGCGTAGAGAGCGGCGGCAAGGGCGGTGCGATCCAGGGCGTGGGAGATGGCCTGGCGCACCGGCGTACTCCGGCAGGGCCCCTTTTGGCAGTTGAATCCTAAAAACAGCATGGTGGTGGACGGGAAATCCCAGCGCGCGTATCCGCCCGCGTAGCCCAGGGGGTTGGCGCCGGTGAAGTCCACGGTGACCAGGGAGGTCTGGCCCGTGTCAAAGGACTGGATCAGGGCGTCCGCGCTGGACACAGGCCGCAGGGGAATGGTGTCCAGGGGCGGCGTCACGCTGTCGTGCCGCCACCAGCCGGCGCGGCGGACCAGGCAGGGCGTCTCTCCCCCAGTCTGAAGCACATAGGGGCCGGTGCCCAGGGGCGTGTCGCCCTCGCCTTTGACAATGGGGATGTCCAGCAGGGCGGGCAGGTTGCCGTTGGGGGCCGAGAGGGCCACCGTCACGGCACGGTCACCCTCCGCGGTGACGGAGCGGATGCCGGCCAGCCGGGCGGCAAACCGGGACCCGGCGCCCCGGGCCAGGTTCAAAGAGGCGCAAACCTCCTCGGCGGTGAGGGGGCTCCCGTCGGAAAAGGTGACGCCGGGGCGCAGCACAAAGGTCCAGGTGAGCCCGTCCTCACTCGTCTCATACCGCTGGCACAGCAACCCCTGGGGGCGGAAGGCGGGGTCCAGCGCGAACAGCCCCTCCCAGAGCAGGGCCGCGAGGGTGAGGTTGGTGCGGTCGGTGCTCAGGATGGGATGGAGCGCCGCGTCGGTGCAGGACAGGGTGAAGGACATCGGTACGGCGTCCGGTGTGACGGTGGGGGAGGGGGAGGCCTCTTCCTCCGCCTGTCCGCCGCAGGCAGTCAGGGAGAAAAGTGCCGCGGCCAGCAAAACCAGCCCGGTCCATCGCTTCACGGCGCTGCCGTTCATCTGCACTCCTCCTGATCTGTTGTGTTAGGGGTTCGCGGTCAGCTGAATGACAGCCGCCTGACTTCCGCGCCGCTCCCCGGTTCCCCGGTGGCTCCAGTACTTGTCCGGCGCGCACGCCGTGCAGGCCGGTGAGACGGCAATGTGCTCCGGCAGTATGCCCGCCCGGGTCATCCAGAGGGTGTTGAGCGCCTTCAGGTCCAGCTTATACTTCCCGGTGGGAAGGGTCTCGATGCAGGGCAGGGCGTCCCGGCCCAGGGCGGCGGTCATGGCGTTTGGCACATCCTCGTGGGTCTCAAAGCAGCATCCGGAGAGGCCGGGGCCAATGGCGCACAGGATGTCCTGGGGGCGGCAGCCATAGCGCTCCGCCATCTTGTCCACCGTCCGTCCGGTGATGCCCAGGGCGGTGCCCCGCCAGCCCGCGTGAACGGCGGCCGCCACCCGCCGCACCGGGTCGTAGAACAGGATGGGCAGGCAGTCGGCGCTGAAGATGACCAGCGCCGTGCCGGGGATGTCGGTGACAAGCCCGTCGGCCTCGTAGCCCTCCGGGTCGTAGAGGTCGGACTTCACATCCGCGGAGGTGATGGTACGCACCACGTCGCTGTGCACCTGATTGCTCATGGCGATGCGGTGTACGTCGGCGCCGATGGCGGCACAGAACCGGCGGTAGTTCTCCCGGACGTGGTCCGGGTGATCCCCCCTTGTGGTGCCCAGGTTCATGGAGGACCAGAGGCCCTCCGAGACGCCGCCCAGGCGGGTGGAAAAGCCGTGAACCACACCGCCCGCGGCGGAAAACCCGTCGCAGGAGAGGAAGGTCACGCCATTCACGGTGTGCTCATTAACATTCATAATGCCGTTCCTTTACATATCGTTGTGATACTCCGCGCAGGTGCACTTCTTCCATTTGAGCCCCGAGCCGCAGGGGCAGGGGTCGTTGCGGCCGATTTTCTCCGCCTTCTTCACCGGCTGGCGTTTCACTGTGCCGTCGCCTCCGGCGGACTCTCCGGTGACCTTGGCCACCCTCTGGCGCTCCACCGTGTTAGACTGGACCCGCGCCGTAAAGACCCGGCGCACCGTCTCCTCCTGAATGGCGGCGACCATGGCCTCGAACATCTCGAAGCCCTCCCGCTTGTACTCCACCACCGGGTTGGACTGGCCGTAGGCCCGCAGGGAGATGCCCTGGCGGAGCTCCTGCATGGCGTCGATGTGGTCCATCCAATACTCGTCTACCGTCCGGAGCGTGATCACCCGCTCCAGCTCCCGCATCAGGGGAGTACCTAGCGTCTGCTCCCTGGCGGCGTAGCGGGAGAACGCGATGGACTCCAGTTCGTCCCTCAGCGCTTGGGCACTCCGCTGGGCGAGGGCCTCGTCAGAGAGGAGGAGATCGTCGGCCCGGCGGAAGACACCGCGGAAGGGGGCGGTGACAGGCTTGAAGCTGGAGGCGTCCATGCGGGACTGCTCCCCCATATGCCCGTCCACCGCGGCGGCGATGACCGAGCGGATCATGACCTCGATGCTGCCCTTCAGGTCCTCGCCGTCCAGCACCTGGCGGCGCTGCTTGTAGATAATCTCACGCTGGAGGTTCATCACGTCGTCGTACTCCAGCACTGTCTTTCTGGACTGGAAGTTGCGGGACTCCACCCGCTTTTGGGCGTTTTCAATGGCGCCGGAGAGGATTTTGGCGTCGATGGGGGTGTCCTCGTCCACGCCCAGGGTCTCCATCATGCCCATGACCCGCTCGGAGCCGAAAAGCCGCATGATGTCGTCCTCCAGGGAGAGGAAGAAGCGGGTCTCACCGGGGTCGCCCTGCCGGCCCGCCCGGCCCCGCAGCTGGTTGTCGATCCGCCTGGACTCGTGGCGCTCGGTGCCCAGGATAAAGAGTCCGCCCGCCGCCCGGACCCGGTCGGCCTCCGCGCCGCTCTCTTCCTTGTACCCGGCCTCGGCCTCGGAAAACATCCGGCGGGCCTTCAAAATCTCCTGGTCGTCGGTCTCCGCAAAGCCGGTGGCTTCGGCAATGAGCGCGTCGGAGAGATCCGCCCGGCGCATGTCCCGCTTGGCCAGGAACTCGGCGTTGCCGCCCAGCACAATGTCGGTGCCGCGGCCCGCCATGTTGGTGGCCACCGTCACCGCCCCCAGCTTGCCCGCCTGCGCCACGATCTCCGCTTCCTTTTCGTGGTGCTTGGCGTTGAGGACGTTGTGCTTGATGCCCACCTTGGAGAGCAGCTTGGAGAGCAGTTCCGACTTCTCAATGGAGACGGTGCCCACCAGAACAGGCTGTCCCTTTTCGTGGCAGGCCTGGATTTGCGCCACAATGGCCCGGTATTTGCCCGCTGTGTTTTTGTATACCAGGTCGGGCTGGTCGATGCGGGCCAGAGGCCGGTTGGTGGGGATTTCGATGATGTCGAGGGAGTAGATGTGGGCGAACTCCTCCTCCTCGGTGAGGGCGGTGCCCGTCATGCCGGAGAGCTTGCTGTAGAGCCGGAAGTAATTCTGGAAGGTGATGGTGGCGAGGGTCTTGGACTCACGGGCCACAGCCACCTTTTCCTTGGCCTCGATGGCCTGGTGCAGCCCCTCGGAGTAGCGCCGTCCGTACATGAGGCGGCCGGTGAATTCGTCTACGATAATGACCTCGCCGTCCTTCACCACGTAGTCGATGTCCCGCTGCATGAGGCCCCGGGCCCGAATGGCCTGGTTGATGTGGTGGGCGAGGGTGCTGTTGTCCGGATCGGACAGGTTTTCCAGGTTGAACTGGGCCTCCGCCTTGGAGATACCCCGGGCGGTCAGGGCGGCGGTGCGGGCCTTTTCGTCCACGACGTAGTCGGCGTCCAGAGAGGGGTCCTCCTCCTCCTTGGTGTCCACCGAGGCCACCTTTACTCCCTTGAGTCTGGCCGCGAACTGGTCCACAAGGGTGTAGAGCTGGGTGGATTCCTCCCCCTGGCCTGAGATGATGAGGGGGGTGCGGGCCTCGTCGATGAGGATGGAGTCCACCTCGTCCACGATGGCAAAGGCATGGCCCCGCTGGACCATCTCATGCTTGTAGATGGCCATATTGTCCCGCAGGTAGTCGAAGCCGAACTC
>CAYPZF010000124.1:0-4107 GCA_964415275.1 uncultured Oscillospiraceae bacterium
ACTCGCTACCTCCACCTTGGCAAGGTGGCGCTCTACCAGATGAGCTACACTCGCACGCCGCCCCGCGCGCTTGACACACGCGGGGAGCTGGTGCCTCCGGTCGGAATCGAACCAACGACACGCGGATTTTCAGTCCGCTGCTCTACCAACTGAGCTACAGAGGCAAATGTAAAAGGATGCGCCGGGTGACCAAGAGGCAAAGCTCCCCGCGGGATGCGTGACACCACGCGGGGATATGGCGACTCGGAAGGGACTTGAACCCTCGACCTCCGGCGTGACAGGCCGGCATTCTAACCAACTGAACTACCGAGCCATATGGTGGGAACAACAGGGCTCGAACCTGTGACATCATGCTTGTAAGGCATGCGCTCTCCCAGCTGAGCTATGCTCCCTGGTGGCCGCTTGCCAATCAGACGGCAAAAATCATTATACTAAAAGGGAAGAGAGATGTCAACACAAATCCGGTGATTTTCATGGTTTTTCTGTCTGTCTCAGAGAGGACAGGAGCGTTTCCAGCTCCGTCCGGTCATAACCATAGACCGCGTCGCAGAACTGGCAGGTGAGCTCCGCCGAACCCTGCTCCTCCATCAGAGACCTCAATTCGTCGCGGCCCATGCTGATGAGGGCGCGGGTCACCCGCTCCCGGCTGCAGTAGCAGCGGTACTCCACGGGAGCCTCGGACAACAGCTCCAGCTGAAAGCCGGCGAGGGCCTGCTCCAGCAGCTCCCTGGGGGTCATGCCCCGGCTGAGGGGGCCGCTGACCGGACCCAGGGCGGAGACGCCCTCCTCCACCCGGGTGATGACCTCGCCCTTGGCGCCGGGCATCAGCTGGATGAGATAGCCGCCGGCGGAGCGCACGCTCTGGTCCACGTCCACCAGGACGCCCAGGGCACAGGCGGTGGCAATCTGCTCGCTGCGGGCAAAGTAGGCGGTAACGTCCTCGGCGATTTCCCCTGAAACCAAGGGGATGCTGCCCACGTAGGGCTCTTTGAGGCAGAGGTCCTTGACAACCGTGAGAAACCCGTCGCGCCCCACAGCGCCGCCCACATCCAGTTTGCCGGGCGCCTTGGGGGGGAGGTCCACCGCCCCGTTCTGCACATAGCCGCGCACATTGCCGGCGCTGTCCGAGACGGCCATAATGGTGCCCAGGGGCCCGCCGCCCTTGATGCGCAGGGTGATGGAGGCGTCCGGATGCTTCAGGCTGTCTCCAATCATGGAGGCGGCCATCAGCGTGCGGCCCAGGGCGGCGGTGGCCACCGGCAGCGTGCGGTGAATACACCGTGCCCGCTCTACCAGGCCGCGGGCGGTTATGGCGGCGGCGCGCACCGGCGCGTCCTTCGCGATCATTCTGATGATATGGTCCATATACGTTCAATATCCCTTTCGCGCGGCAAAAAAAATACGCCGTTCGTCCGGCTTTGGTGGCCGCAGTTTTAAGGCTCCGTATTGCTTGATGTCCGTAAACCCGGCCTCCCGGAGGAATCCCTCCAGCTCGTCCGGGCGGTAGGCGAACTCCTCATGGGCTTCACTCTCCCGCTGCCAGAGCGGGCCCTTCCGACGGAACAGGTCGATGCCGAAGGTGCACAGGCGGCGCCGCCGGTCGTAGTCCGCCCGCCAGACGCAGTAGGCGTCCTCGTCCTCGTCCAAGAAGATGCCGCCGTCCATCTCCTCCAAGGCCTGGGGGGTGTTGATGTCGAAGAGGAACAGGCCGTCCGGAGCGAGAAACAGGTGTACCCGCTGGAACGCCCGGCGGAGTTGGGCGGACCTGGTCACGTGATTGATACTGTCCAGGCAGCAGACGCAGGCGTCCACCGTGTCGTAGAGGTCAAGCCTGTCCATGGACTGGCAGAGAAAAAGAGGGGGCTCCGGCAGGGCGTGGTCGGCGGCCTTTTCCGCCGCCTGGACCAGCATGTCGGGGGAGAGGTCCACCCCGGTCATATCGTAGCCGCGCCGGGCCAGCAGCCAGGTGAGCGTGCCGGTGCCGCAGGCTAGGTCGAGCACCGTGCGGACGGGCCGTTTGGCCCGGGCAAAGTGGCGCTCTAAATAGTCTGCCCAGGCGGGATAGTCCACATCCGCGGTAAACCGGTCGTAACAGCCGGCCAGAAAACCGTACCCGCTCATGCCTCGTCCTTCGCGCGCCGCGCCTTCATCCGCGGGAGCACCTGCTGGTACCCGTTGGCGCCGTATTGCAGGGAGCGGTTGACCCGGCTGATGGTGGCGCTGCTGGCGCCGGTGCGCTCCAAAATGTCGTTATAAATCATGCCCTCACTGAGCAGGATGGCCACCTCGAACCGCTGCTCCATGGCCCGCAGCTCGGCCACGGTACAGAGGTCCTCAAAAAACTTTTGGCACTCGTCCAGGTCCTTGAGGGTGAGAATGGCCTTGTAAAGTGTGTCGCTGCGCTCCCTGCGCACCCGTTTGCCCATGATGCCGCCTCCTTCCAGGATACCTGCATTTTACCACAGTGAAGCGTGAAAGTAAAGGGGGGACTTCCCCGGTCAGGAGAAGACGGACTGGGCGTAGTGGACGGTGGCCATGGCGTCCTTGGCGTAGCAGTGGGCGCCAATGGCATCGGCATAGGACTGGGTGAGGACGGCGCCGCCCACCACCACCCGGCAGTCGGGCTTGGCCTCTGCCAGCAGACGGATGGTGCGGGCCATGGCGGGCACCGTGGTGGTCATCAGGGCGGAGAGGCCGACGAGCCTGATGTCCTCCCTCAGCGCGGTTTCCACGATGGTCTCAGGGGGGACGTCCTTCCCCAGGTCGATGACCCGGAACCGGTAGTTTTCCAACAGCACCTTGACGATGTTTTTCCCGATGTCGTGGATATCCCCCTGGACGGTGGCCAGAATGACCCGGGGGCCGGCGGCCTCGGCACTGGCGGGCATCCGCTGCTTCAGCACCTCAAAGGCGGCCTTGGCGGCCTCGGCGCTCATGAGGAGTTGGGGCAGAAAGAGGGTGCCCGCCTCAAAGGCGGCGCCCACCGCGTCCAGGGCGGGAATCAGGGCGGTCTGGATGACGGACATCATATCCCCGCCCTCCGCCGCCTGACGGGCCAGGGCGGCGGCCTGCTCCCGCAGTCCCTTGCGGACGGCCTCCTCCAGGGTGAGCCCGGACGAGACGGAGGGGGCCGGCGCCGGGGCGTCGGCGGTCCCCGGGGTGTGGGCCAGGTAGTCGGTACAGTGGGGGTCCAGCCCGGCAATGGCGCGGAAGGCCCAAAAGGCGGCCATCATGGGCGCGCTGTTGGGGTTGATGATCGCGGCGTCCAGCCCCGCGCCAAGGGCCAGGGTAAAGAAGGCGGTGTGAAAACGCTCCCGCTGGGGGAGGCCAAAGGAGACGTTGGACACCCCCAGGACAGTCTTTACGCCCAACTCGGCCTTGACCAGCCTGAGGGCCTCTAGGGTGACGGCGCCGTTTTGGTCCCCGGCGCTCACCGGGAGGGTGAGGACGTCCACGAGAAGCTCCCGCCGGGGGATGCCGCGGGCCTCGGCCTCGGCCACGATACGCGCCGCGATGGCCAGCCGGCCTTGGGCGGTCTCCGGGATGCCGTCCTCATCCAGGGTCAGGCAGACCAGTCCGCCGCCGTATTTTGCCACCAGGGGCAGGATGGCATCCAAGCTCTCCCGCTTCCCGTTGACGGAGTTCACCAGGGGCTTGCCGTTGTAGCAGCGCAGGGCGGCCTCCATGGCGGCCGGGTCGGCGGTGTCCAGCTGGAGGGGGAGGGTCGTGACGCTCTGAAGCGCCTCCACCGCCTGGGGGAGCAGCGCGGCCTCCTCCAGATCGGGCAGCCCCACATTGACGTCCAGGATATGGGCCCCCGCCTCCTGCTGGCTCAGGCCTTCCCGGAGGACATAATCCAGGTCGTGGGCCCGCAGGGCGGCCTGAAGGCGTTTTTTGCCCGTGGGGTTGATGCGCTCGCCAATAACCAGGGGGCCCGCGTCAAAGGCTACGGCC
Organism: uncultured Oscillospiraceae bacterium; assembly: GCA_964415275.1. GTDB lineage: Bacteria > Bacillota > Clostridia > Oscillospirales > Oscillospiraceae > JAEWRY01. The sequence continues at coordinate 3,955 of CAYPZF010000124.1, forward strand.
CCGCCGTAGGAGGAGACCAGGAGCCGCTCCTTTGGGGGTACGGCGGGGACAGGGATGGCACGGCAGGCGTCTGTCATGGCGGATAAGTGGGCGGGCGTGGTGCCGCAGCAGCCGCCCAGCAGGGCGGCCCGGGGCGCCATGGAGCGCATCTGC
>CAYPZF010000125.1:0-4102 GCA_964415275.1 uncultured Oscillospiraceae bacterium
GAAATACAGGCCGTCAGCACCCGGTTTTCAATGCTGCATGTTACCGGCATGGCTTGTCCCTCCTCCGTTCATAAATAATCGAGGCATACCATAAAATGGTATGCCTCGATTATAATCTGGGAACCCTGTCTGATCTTGTCGTAGAAGGACGGCAATCCCGGTCTTTGTTAGATTTTCTGTGTGATTGCGGGGGATTGCGCCGCTGCCGCCGCCTTCCGCGGGTTCCCCGCGGGCAGAGGGAGGCCGGCAAGGCCGCGGGACAAAAAAAGAGCCCGTCCATCCGGACAGGCTCTTTTCTTTTTTACAGGGTTTCGCGCTGCTCCTCCAGCTTGGCCACCAGCTCGGTGAGCTTGGCCGCCCGCTCCCGCTCGGCGGCCACCACGTTGGCGGGGGCCTTGTTCACAAAGCCCGGATTTTCCAGCTTGGTGTTGAGCTTCCCCAGCTCGGCCCGGTGCTTGCCCAGCTCCTTTTCCACCCGGGCCCGCTCCTTTTCCAGGTCCACCAGCTCGGCCAGGGGGATGGAGACGCGGGCGGCGTGGGTGATGACCGTAACCATCCCGCGGGCGTCGGCGGGCGCCCCGGCGCCGCCCTCGGCCGCCCCGGTCACGGTCACCTCCGAGGCATAGGCCAGGCGCTTGAGGAAGGGGACCCCCGCCTCAAAGACGGCCCGGTGGGGGGTAGAGATCATAAGCCGCGCCTTTTTGGAGGGCGGCACGTTCATCTCGGCCCGTCTTGTCCGCACGGCGCGGATGGCGTCCATCACCAGCTCCATGGCCCGCTCCTCCTCGGGGAAGGCCAGCTCCGCCCGGTGTACGGGCCAGGACTGCAGCATGAGGAAGTCGCCGTGGCGGCCGGAATCCGCCCGGCGGGGCAGGGCCCGCCAGATCTCCTCGCTGATGAAGGGCATGAAGGGGTGGAGCAGCCCGAGGGTCTCGGTGAGCACATAGCACAGGACCTGCTGCGCCCGCACCTTGGAGTCCACGTCCTCCCCCTGAAGCCGCGTTTTCGTGAGCTCAATATACCAGTCGCAATAGGAGTCCCAGATGAAATCGTACACCTTCTGGGCGGCAACGCCCAGCTCGAACTTCTCCATGTTCTCGGTGACCTCCGGAATCACCGTATTGAGCCTGGAGAGAATCCACTTGTCCTCCAGCTCCAGCCGGTCCGGCAGCACGCACCGGTCTATGGTCAGGTTCATCATCAGGAAACGGGAGGCGTTCCATATCTTGTTGGCGAAATTGCGCATGGCCTCGCACCGCTCGGTGTAGAAGCGCATGTCGTTGCCCGCGGAGTTTCCAGTGATCAGATTAAAGCGCAGGGCGTCGGCACCGTACTGCTCGGCCATCTCCAGGGGGTCGATGCCGTTGCCTAGGCTCTTGGACATCTTGCGGCCCCTGTCGTCCCTGACGAGGCCGTGGATAAAGACGGTGTGGAAGGGAGGGGTCCCGGTGTGCTCACAGGCCGAGAAGATCATCCGGGCCACCCAGAAGAAAATGATGTCGTAGCCGGTCACCAGCACGTCGGTGGGGTAGAAGTACCGATAGTCCTCCGTCTCCTCCGGCCAGCCCAGGGTGGAAAAGGGCCACAGCGCGCTGGAAAACCAGGTGTCCAGGACGTCCTCCTCCTGGCGGATTTGCTTACCGCGGCAGTGGGCGCACTCGGCGGGGTCGGTCTCGGAGACTGTCATCCCCCCGCAGTCGTCACAGTACCAGGCCGGAATCCGGTGCCCCCACCAGAGCTGGCGGGAGATGCACCAGTCGTGGACGTTCTCCATCCAGTTGGTGTAAATCTTGGCAAAGCGATCGGGGACAAACTTGACCTCCCCCTCGCGCACCACCCGCAGGGCCTCTTGGGCCAGGGGCTCCATCCTGACAAACCACTGGGCCGAGATGATGGGCTCCACATCGGTGCCGCAGCGGTAGCAGGTGCCCACATTGTGCCGATGGTCCTCCACCTGCTCCAGCAGGCCCATGGCCTCCAGATCGGCCACCACGGCCTTCCGGGCCTCATAGCGGTCCATCCCCCGGTATTTCCCGCCCAGCTCGTTGACCTTGCCCTCATCGTCCAGCACCCGGATGAACTCCAGGCTGTGGCGGTGGCCCACCTCAAAGTCGTTGGGGTCGTGGGCGGGGGTCATCTTCACGCAGCCGGTGCCGAAGTCCATATCCACATACGCGTCGGCCACGATGGGGATCTCCCGGTCCATGAGGGGCAGGACGCAGGTTTTGCCCACAAGGTCCCGGTACCGGGCGTCGTCGGGGTTGACGGCCACACCGGAGTCGCCCAGCATGGTCTCGGGCCGGGTGGTGGCCACCACCACATAGCGCCCCGGCTCCCCCAGGATGGGGTACCTGATGTGCCAGAGGTGGCCCGGCTTCTCCTTATACTCCACCTCGGCGTCGGACAGGGCGGTGGTGCAGTGGGGGCACCAGTTGATGATGCGTGACCCCTTGTAGATGAGACCCTTGCTGTAGAGGGAGACGAACACGTGGCGCACCGCCCTGGAGCAGCCCTCGTCCATGGTGAACCGGGCCCGGGACCAATCGCAGGAGGCGCCCATCTTTTTCTGCTGCCGGACAATGCGGTCGCCGTACTTCTCCTTCCACGCCCACACCCGCTCCAGGAACTTCTCCCGGCCCAGGTCGTAACGGGTCTGCCCCGTGCTGTCGCGCAGGTCCTCCTCCACCTTAATCTGGGTGGCAATCCCGGCGTGGTCGGTGCCCGGCACCCAGAGGGCGGCGTACCCCTGCATCCGCTTAAAGCGAATCAGAATGTCCTGTATGGCGCAGTCCATGGCGTGCCCCATATGAAGCTGCCCTGTCACGTTGGGCGGCGGCATCACAATGGTAAAGGGCTTCTTTTCCGGGTCCCTGTGCCCCTGAAAGCAGCTATGCTCCTCCCACAGAGCGTAAATACGCGCTTCGACCTCGCCCGGCTCGTAAACCTTCGGCAGTTCTCTGTTCATTGCTCCTCACTCCTAAAACTCTTGATGTCCCGCACGCCCGGCGGCACAGCCCGGGGCCGTCCCGCGGACGGGCGGAACATAAAAACCGCCCTGAGCCCATGGGCTCAGGGCGAACAGTCTTGTCCACGGTACCACCTGAATTCGGGCCTGACGCCCACACTCGACGCCCATAACGTGGGCGGGCCGTCGGCGCTTACTCACAATGCTTCAGCGCCAAAGCTCCGAGGCCACCTTCCGCGCGTCCTCCGGGGGCCTCTCACCGGCCGGCCCCTCTCTGAACGTCGATACGCGCGTACTCCTTCTCATCAAAGCAGATAACGGGGATAGTATACGCAAGAAGCCGCGAAAAGTCAAGCAAAATCCACCCCCCGCCCTGTTTCGGCGGAGGGTGGATTGGAAACGGCGCTAGCGCTCCATAAACCGGGCCAGAAACTCCCGGGTGCGCTGCTGCTTCGGATTGCCGAACAAATCCTCGGGCGCGCCCTCCTCACAGATGACGCCATCGGCCATGTAGACCACATGATTGCTCACGTCCCGGGCAAAGGCCATCTCATGGGTCACCACCAGCATGGTCATCCCCCTCTGGGCCAAGTCCCGCATGACGGAGAGCACCTCTCCCACCATCTCGGGGTCCAGGGCGGAGGTGGGTTCATCGAAGAGGAGCACCTCCGGCTCCATGGCCAGGGCCCGGGCGATGGCCACGCGCTGCTTCTGCCCGCCGGAAATCTGCCTGGGCTTGGCGTTGATGTAGGGGGCCATATCCACCTGCTCCAGGTAGCGGATGGCGTTTTCCCTGGCCTGCGCCTTCCCCCGCTTCATGACCTTGATCTGGCCCACCATGCAGTTTTCCAGCACTGTCATGTTGCTGAAGAGATTAAAGGACTGGAACACCATGCCCACCTTGGCCCGGTAGCCCGAGGCCTTTACCTTTCCGCCGGTCACATCCTCCCCGTGGAACAGAATCTCTCCGCCGGTGGGGGTCTCCAAAAGGTTGATGCACCGCAGCAGGGTGGATTTCCCCGAGCCGGAGGCCCCGATGATAGAGGTCACGTCTCCGGGGAACACGGTGAAGTCGATGTCCTTGAGCACCACGTTGGCTCCAAAGGCCTTGGAGAGATGGTTGATTTTCAAAATAGG
>CAYPZF010000126.1:0-4075 GCA_964415275.1 uncultured Oscillospiraceae bacterium
TGCCACCTGTATGGACGCAATCGTGCTCGTTGGCGGCCAGGGCCTCCGGCTCCGTCAAGGTGAGAACCAGCCCCTCCTCCTGCCCGTAGGCAAAGCTCAGTACATACTCATACACCCGCTCCCCGTAATCGGCGGTAATGGCCGCCTGCCCGGCGCAGGAGGTCATGGCGATGTATGAGGTTCTGGTCTCCAGGGCCAACGCTTCACTTTTCTTCTCTCCATCCGACCGGCCGCCGCATCCCGTCGGCACCAGGCAGAGGCTTATCAGCAGTGCACAAATCAGTCCCTTGCGCACCATGGGTCCTCCTTATTCCTCCAAACGCATTGCTTGTGGGAGGTATTCTATCATATCTGAGGGCGTCATGCTATACTCACCTTTCTGCCGGGCCGCCAAGTCCCCGGACCGGCCGTGGAGCCATACCGCGGCGGGCACCGCCATCCTGGGGACCAGCCCCTGGCCCAACAGGGCGGCAATGACACCCGCCAGAACATCCCCGCTGCCGCCCTTGGCCATACCGGGGTTGCCGGTGGTGTTGACGTAAGCCGTCCCGTCCGGAAAGGCGGTGATGGTGCGGTGCCCCTTGAGCACCAGGATACAGCCGCGGTCCGCCGCGAAGTCTCTGGCCGCCCCCAGCCGGTCTCCGGAAGATAGATCACCCCCCAGGCGGCCAAACTCCCCGTCGTGGGGGGTGAGGACGGTGAGCAGCCCTCTCTCCGCCCGTCCGTCCAAACTATTTATATGCCCGGACACGGCGTTTATGCCGTCCGCGTCCAACACAACCGGGCAGCTCAAATCCTTCAGCAGGGCACGTACCAGGCGCGCTGTCCGGGGCGCCCGGCCCAGGCCGGGGCCGATGAGCGCCACCTGGCTGTCGGCCGCCTGTGCTAAGATGCCCGGGTAGTCGGCGGGCAGCGGACGGGGCATGGCCTCGTCGCATTTTACCGCCACAATGGGGTAGACTTCCTCCGGCACAGCCAGGGTCACAAGCCCCGCGCCGGAGCGCACCGCCGCCCGGGCCGCCAAAACCGGCGCCCCTGTATAGCCCACACTGCCCGTCAGACAATAGAGCCTTCCGAAGTGCCCCTTGTGGGCATCCCGGGCCCGGCGGGGCAGACGGGCGTCCTCCGCCTCCACAGTCCGGACCGGGCCGCCGCTGCCGCCCGGCACCAAATCCTCCGGAATCCCGATGGGCGCCACGATGACCTGCCCGGCGTGGAGCGCGCCCTTTCCTACAAACTGTCCTATCTTAGGGAGTGTGAAGCTTATCGTCTTTACACAGTTCACAGCAACGCCGAGTACCACTCCGGTGTCGGCAGCCACCCCGCTGGGCAGGTCGACAGCCAGCGTGGGCGCCGGGGATTGGTTCATCAGGGCGATGGCCGCGAGGGCGTCCCCCCGCACCGGGCTGTTCAGCCCGATGCCGAACACAGCGTCTACGATGACGTCTGCCTCCATGGTCCAGGCAATGGTTTCCGGTGACCCAGGTGTAAAGTCAATCAGCCTTTCACCGGCTGCCAGCAGGCGGGCCTCCATCTCCCGGCAATCCCGGGTCATCTTCTCCCGCTTGCCCACCAAAAGGGCCCGGACCTGCCAGCCCGCCGCCAACAAGAGGCGGGCGGCGGCCGCGCCGTCTCCCCCGTTGTTGCCAGGTCCGCAGAACAGCACCGCCCGATGGGCCCGGCCCTTGTCGGGCGGGCCGGCCGGAAACCGGGCCGCCGCATGTTCTATCACAGCCCCGGCCACCGCCCGGGCGGCGTTTTCCATGAGGGTGAGAGACGGTATCCCCCTCACTTCGATGGCGCGCCGGTCCATTTCCCGCATTTGCGCCGCTGTGGCCAGACATCGGCCCATGGGTCCTCCCCCCTCCGGCGTATTTTCTCCATTATAGGCAATTCCCCCTTGCATTTCAACTTCTTTTATGATATAAATATGTTTGTTTTAAAAGCTAAGAATGGGAAAATAGCGTGTTTTGCCCAATCAGAGAAGGTCTGTCGCCGGCTGAAAGCAGATCTGTGGGTCTGCCGCTTGGTTCGCCCGGGAGCTGCCGCGGGGAAAGACGTGGCCGGATGCCCTCCGTTACGGGGTTTGAAGCGCGCATGGCGGCGTTCGCCGTGTGAATCGTGGGTGGTACCGCGGAAGGTTGGCCTTTCGTCCCCGTTTCGGGGAGGAAGGGCTTATTTTTTTCTTAAAGAGTGCAAAGGAGTTGGGACTATGAGGGAAACACTGGGACAAATCCGGCGGGAGGCGCTGGCTGCCCTGTCCGAAGCCAAGACAGCCCAGGAGCTGGAGGCCCTGCGGGTCAGATACCTGGGCAAAAAGGGCGTGCTCACCGCCGTCTTAAAGCAGATGGGGAGCCTCTCCGCCGAGGAGCGCCCTGTGATTGGCCAGTTGGCCAACGAGGTGCGTGAGGCGTTTACCGAGGGACTGGAGCGCCGGCAGGAGGCCATTGAAGCCGCAGCGCTGGACGCCCGCCTGGAGGCGGAGCGGCTGGACGTCACCATTCCGGGTAAGCCCGTGGCGCTGGGGCACCGCCACCCCATGTATATCGCGCTGGATGAGATTAAGGACATCTTCGTCAGCATGGGCTTTCAGGTGCTGGACGGGCCCGAGGTAGAGCTGGCCTCCTATAACTTTGACAAGCTCAACGCCCCGGAGGGCCACCCCTCCCGGGACTGGTCGGATACCTTTTATTTCGACGCGGACAGCCGGGTGATGCTACGTTCCCAGACCTCTCCCATGCAGGTGCGGGCCATGGAGACCATGCCGCTGCCCATCCGCATCATCGCCCCCGGGCGGGTGTACCGCAAGGACGAGGTGGACGCCACACACTCCCCTATGTTCCATCAGGTGGAGGGGATGGTGATTGATCGGAACATCACCATGGCCGATTTGAAGGGCACGCTCAGCACCGTGATGGAGAAGCTCTACGGTGCCGGGACCGTCACCCGCTTCCGGCCCCACCACTTCCCTTTTACCGAGCCCTCCTGCGAGATGGACATCCAGTGCCACAAATGCGGCGGCGCGGGCTGCCCCACCTGCAAGGGGGAGGGGTGGATTGAGGTGCTGGGCGCCGGCATGATCCACCCCAGGGTGCTGGAGATGTCCGGCATCGACGCCGAGACCTATTCCGGCTGGGCCTTCGGCCTCGGCCTGGAGCGCATCGCCATGCGCCAGTTTAAAATCTCCGACATGCGCCTGATCTTTGAAAACGACATGCGCTTTCTGAGCCAGTTCTAAGGGAGGGGAATAAGACCATGAATTTAAGCAGAAGATGGCTCGGGGAGTTTGTCTCCGTTGACGCCGCTGACAAAGAATTCGCCGACGCTATGACACTGTCCGGCTCCAAGGTGGAGCTGACCCACGTGGAGGGCGCGGACATCAAAAACGTGGTGGTGGGCCAGGTGAAGTCCCTGGCGCGCCACCCCGACTCCGACCACCTGTGGGTCTGCCAGGTGGATGTGGGCGGAGAGCCCCCCGTCCAGATTGTCACCGGCGCGCAAAACCTCCTGGAGGGGGATTTTGCCCCCGTGGCGCTGGATGACTCCCGGCTCCCCGGCGGGACCCACATCACCGCGGGTGTGCTGCGGGGGGTGGAGAGCCACGGCATGCTGTGCTCCCTGAGGGAGCTGGGACTCACCACCCACAGCTTCCCCTACGCCGGTGAGGAGGGCATTTTTGTGCTGTCCCGTGACCCAGACCTGGAGGGCCGCCTCATCCCCGGCCAGGACATCACCGCCGCCATCGGCCTGGACGACCATGTGGTGGAGTTTGAAATCACCCCCAACCGGCCCGACTGCATGTCGGTCATTGGCCTGGCCAGAGAGGCCTCCGCTACCTTTGACCGCCCGCTAAAGCTCCACACCCCTGTGGTGAAGGGCGGCGGGCCGGGCCATCTCCCCGAGCTCCTGGATGTGGAGACCCCCGCCCACGACCTGTGTCCCCGCTACACCGCCCGCATGGTGCGCGGCGTGAAGGTCGCCCCCTCCCCCAAATGGATGCGCGACCGCCTGCGGGCCTCCGGCGTGCGCCCCATCAACAACATCGTGGACATCACCAACTATGTGATGCTGGAAT
>CAYPZF010000127.1:0-4060 GCA_964415275.1 uncultured Oscillospiraceae bacterium
GGCGCAGTCGCGCCGGGGGCCGGGACCTTTGTTTTCTTATGTGTGTTTGCTGCCCTTGAGGGCGCGCATCCGCTCGGCGTGGTCCAAAATCCGCTTGCGCAGGCGCAGGCTCTTGGGCGTGACCTCCAGCAGCTCATCGTCGGCCAGAAACTCCAGGCACTGCTCCAGACTGAGCACCCGGGGCGGTGTCAGCCGCAGCGCCTCGTCGCTGCCCGAGGCCCGCATGTTGGTGAGCTGTTTCTTCCTGCAGACATTGACGGTGATGTCCTCGGCCTTGGGCGTCTCGCCCACCACCATGCCGCCGTAGACCGGCGTGCCGGGCCCGATGAAGAGGGCCCCCCGGTCCTGGGCGCCAAAGAGACCGTAGGCCACCGCCTCTCCGGCCTCAAAGGCCACCAGGCTGCCGGTGTTCCGGCGGGAGAGCTCCCCCCGGAAGGGGACATAAGAGTCGAAGACCGAGGCCATAATCCCCTCGCCCCTGGTGTCGGTGAGAAATTCGTTGCGGTAGCCGAACATCCCCCGGGCGGGCACCAGGAACTCCAGCTTCATCCGATTGCCCACCGGGTGCATCTCCAGCAGGTCCCCCTTACGGGCCCCCATCTTCTCGATGACGGCGCCCACCGCGTCGGCGGGCACATCGGTTACCAGCCGCTCCATGGGCTCGCAGCGCCGGCCGTCTATCTCCCGGTAGAGCACCCGGGGCGGAGAGACCTGGAATTCGTACCCCTCCCGGCGCATGGTCTCAATGAGGATGGACAGGTGCATCTCCCCCCGGCCCGCCACATGAAAGGCGTCGGTGAGACCCAGCTCGCTCACCCTGAGGGAGACATCCCGCAGGGTCTCCCGCATCAGGCGGTCCCGCAGCTGCCGAGAGGTGACATATTTGCCCTCCTGCCCGGCAAGGGGGGAGTCGTTGACCGAGAACGTCATCTCCACCGTGGGCGCGGAAATCTGCACAAAGGGCAGCGGCTCCACCGCCTCGTGGGCGCAGATGGTGTCCCCGATGGTGATGTCCCCAATGCCGCTCATGGCGATGATGTTGCCCGCGGTGGCCTGGGTGACCTGGGTGCGGCCCAGCCCGTCGAATTGGTAAAGGGAGACCGCCCGGGCCTTCTCCCCCGTGTTCTCCGCGTCGTGGTAGTTACACACGGTGATCTCCTGGTTCTGCCGGACGGTCCCGCGCTCAATGCGGCCGATGGCAATGCGGCCCACAAACTCGTTGTAGTCAATAGAGGAGACCAGCATCTGAAACGGCGCGTCCACATCGGCCTCCGGAGCCGGGATGTAGTCCAGGATGGTGTCGAACAGGGGCGTCAGGTCGGCGCCCGGATCGTCGGGGGAGAAGGAGGCCGTACCCTGCCGGGCAGAGCAGAAGAGCATGGGGGAGTCCAACTGCTCCGAGGTGGTGTCCAGGTCCAGCAAGAGCTCCAGCACCTCGTCAATGACCTGATGAATCCGCTGGTCGGGCCGGTCGATCTTGTTGATCACTACAATGACCCTATGGCCCATCTCCAGCGCCCGGGAGAGGACAAAGCGGGTCTGGGGCATGGGCCCCTCGGCGGCGTCCACCAGCAAAATGACGCCGCCCACCATTTTGAGTATCCGCTCCACTTCGCCGCCAAAGTCGGCGTGGCCCGGTGTGTCTACAATGTTGATTTTCACATCGCCATACTGAATGGCGGTGTTTTTAGCCAAAATAGTAATCCCGCGCTCCCGCTCCAGGTCGCCGGAGTCCATGACGCGATCGGCCACGGCCTGATTGTCCCGGTAGATTCCGCCCTGCTTGAGCATCTGGTCCACCAGGGTGGTCTTTCCGTGGTCCACGTGGGCGATAATGTCTACGTTTCTTAACTGAGTGTCTTGCAAAGTAAGCACCTCTTCATCTGTCGTGTATCAAAGTCAACCACTAATTATACACCCCCCAAGCTAAAAACACAATCTTTTTCCGGCAGCTCCGTTCCGCCGGGCCCAACGGAAAAAAACCGCCGCAGGATCTCCTGCGGCGGGTGGCCTGTGCATATAAATTCAGCTCAGTCCTTGTTGTTGGGGAAGTAAGAGAGAAATTTCTGGGCCAGGGGGATGCCAACGCCGCCCAGCACGAAGCCGGCCACCAGGCGGCGGCCCCTCTTCGCCTGGTTGGAGCTCATCAGAACGCCCAGAGAGGCAACGCAGCTGGCCAGGGCGGCCACGTCTTCGTTGTCCATATCCTTATAGAACCCTTTTCCGGCGGCTTCCCAGTTGCCCAGGTTCGCAAGTCCTCTCTCCTCAATGAACTTGGTTCTCGCATTGAACCAATTTATCAAACCGTCCAGGTTCGTACCGGTGAGAATTTCGGCCTGGCTGCCCAACCAATCGGTTATGCTGTCCAGAGTGAGACCCTCCGTCTTATCCTTCACCCAGTCACTCACCTCGTCGAGATCGATATCCTTGATGCACTTTTTGCCGGCCTCGGCCAATTCGTTGATTAACATATCCTTTCTCCTTTCACAATCATATCTTAATACTTTTTATTTATATGATCCAAAAGAACTGCCCGGGAGACCGGCCCAGGCTGTTTCGCCAGCGCCTGTCCCACTTGCGCGGGGGCACACATCGCGCGCGCCTGCCGCCACCCGATAAAGGGTTTTCCGCCTCAGGCGAAAGAGACCTCCGCTTCCGATGGCTACAGACCTGCACAATGTATCCCTCATTATACGGCACATTCTTCATAAATGCAAGTATTTCTGTTGAGATATTTTCGGAAGGAGAAGGGCCCCTTAATATTTTCGGATCACCGCTGTCACCCTGCCCAGGATTTCGGCATGGTCGCCGTCTATCGGCTCATACTCCGGGTTTTCCGGCATAAGCCAGACGTGCCCGTTTTTCCGGCGCATGGTCTTTACCGTGGCCTCGTCCTCGAACAGCGCCACCACAATGTCGCCGTTACGGACCTCCTGCTGCTGATGTACCACCACAATGTCGTCCGGGAGGATGCCGGCGTGCAGCATAGACTCGCCCCGGACGCGGAGAGCAAAATGCTCCCCTTGGAGCCCCCCGGTGTCAAAGGTGAGGTATTCCTCCACACACTCCTCCGCCAGAATGGGGGCGCCGGCGGCCACGTGGCCCACCAGGGGGACCTGGTCCCGGCGCGGCCCGTGCCCCCCGCCGGCAATGGTAACCGAGCGGGTTTTCCCCTCGGTCTGGTGGATGAGGCCGGCCGCCCGCAGCCCCTTAAGATGGAAGTGAACCGTGGAAGGGGATTTGAGTCCCACGGCCCCCCCAATCTCCCGGACGGAGGGAGAGTAGCCATGCTCCGCGGAAAAAGACAGGATAAAATCATAGATCTGCTGCTGCTTGGCAGAGAGCTGTTTCATCGCGGACAGACCTCCCTTTCTCTTTTTATGTATCTTAACATACACCCGTACGAAAGTCAAACGAACGTTCCATCTTTTCTTGTTTTTCTCTTGACAATTTCCTGCCGAACGTTTACAATACAGAAATGCGCTTATATTCATAAGCATACTAATGAACAGGGAGTGTCTCTATGCATCCCCACCTGGAGTTCCCCGGCATCCTTTTTCACCACACCCACCAGGCCCGGCGGGCCGCCATTCAGTCCACCCTGGCCGCCCACGGCCTGGGCGATTTGGGTTCCCCTATGATTCTGCTCCTTTTGGTCCGCCGGGAGGAGGGGGGCGGGTTCTCCCAGCGGGCGCTGGCCGACGCGCTCCACGTCTCCCCGGCCACCATTGCCGTCTCCCTCAAGTCCTTGGTGCGGAGCGGCTACGTGGAAAAACAGGAGGACCCGGAGGACGGCCGACGCAACCTGATCTCCATCACGCCCAAGGGCAGGGCGGTGGTGGAAATTTGCTTTCACGTATTCCAGACCGTGGATCAGGCGATGTTCGCCGGGTTCAGCCGGGAAGAGGTGGACACCCTCTCCCGTCTTCACCGCAAGATGCTCGACAACCTCCACGACAGGTTCCCCCGGCGGGAAGGCTGTCCGCCCCTGCGAAAGGATGATGTTGCCACATGCTAAAAAAACTAATCCCCCATATGCGCAGCTACAGGACTTATGTTC
>CAYPZF010000128.1:0-4055 GCA_964415275.1 uncultured Oscillospiraceae bacterium
CGTAGGCGGAGAGGATGAGCCACAGGCGCAGGGATGTGCCCTCCTCCTCGTGGCTGGTCAGGGCGTCCTCCATATACTGCTCCAGAGGAGAAAAGCCCTTGGACAAAAGGGCCTCCTTGGAGGGGAAATGGTGGTAAAAAGCTCCGGTGGTGATGCCGGCCTCACGGCAGATGTCCCGGACCGAGACCTGGTCGAAGTCCCGCTCCCGCATCAGGGCCAGCGCGGTGCGGAGAATGGCCTGCTCGGTCTGCCGGGCCTGGGCCTGGCGGCGCTGGGCGTAATCCATAGAAAGCACCCCTTGCATAACAATGTTATGCTGTTATTTTACGCAGGGAGACCGCCGTTGTCAACGGAAGGGGAGACAGCCCGTGGACAGAAAAGAGATCAGGGGCAGGTTTGCCCCCAGCCCCAGTGGCCGGATGCATCTGGGCAATTTGTTTGCCGCCCTGCTGGCCTGGCTGGATGTACGGCGGCTGGGCGGTACGATGGTGCTGCGGATGGAGGACCTGGACCCGGAGCGGTGCCGGGAGGCCTTTGCCGTCCAGCTGGCGGAGGACCTGGACTGGCTGGGCCTGGACTGGGACGAGGGCTATGGCGTAGGCGGCGGGTGCGGGCCTTACCGCCAGAGCCGGCGCACGGAGCGATACGCCGCCTGCTTCGCGCGGCTGGCCGGCCAACACCGGGTCTATCCCTGCTATTGCAGCCGGGCGGAGCGGCTGGCCGCCTCCGCCCCCCACCGGGGGGACAACAGAGACCTCTACGGCGGGCGGTGCCGCCGTCTCACGCCGGAGGAACGGGCCGGCTATGAGGCCGGGGGCCGCCGGCCGGCCTGGCGGATTGCGGTCCCCGACGAGACTGTCTCCTTTTCCGATGGGGTCCAGGGGGCCCGCGCGGAGCATCTGCCCACGGGCTGCGGAGATTTCATCCTCCGCCGGGCCGACGGGGTCTACGCCTACCAGCTGGCGGCGGCGGCGGACGACGGGGCCATGGGGATCACCCGGGTGGTGCGGGGCGAGGACCTGCTCTCCTCCACGCCGCGGCAGATCTGGCTGATGGGGGCCTTGGGGCACCGGCCGCCCGCCTACTGCCATGTGCCCCTGCTCCTTGCCGGGGACGGCCGCCGCCTGTCCAAGCGGGACGGAGACCTGGATATGGGCGCGCTGCGGGAGCGGTTTACGCCGGAGGAGCTCACAGGCCGGCTGGCCCACTTGGCGGGACTGCTGCCGGAGCCGCGCCCCGTGCGGCCCGCCGCGCTCATTGCCGGGTTTTCCTGGGCCCGGGTGCCGGCGCGCGACATTGTGCTGCCGGACCGGCTGAGGGACGGTCTCAGGGGGCGGGAGGCGCCGCCCGGCCCGGTTGACAAGCCATTTTCTTTGTGATACACTGTTGCAAAATGTCAAAGAAGATAGAGGAGCGAACCGCATCAGTACTGCCGGACAGGCGCCCAAAGGCCAATGACCCGGCGGGAAAGGGCGGTGCGCCGAAATGGGCCGACGGCTGGGCGCCGGCCTGTTGGGCGCTGGGAGAACATCTCAGCGACTGTCACGCTTGTGTGGAGTGCTATCGTTTGTTTCCTCATCTCAACGGGGGATAGAAACGGCCGAAAGCAATTCGCTTTGGCCGTTTTTATATTAAGTAATGAAAGGATAAAATGAACATGAAAAGAATTGCAAGTCTCCTGCTGGCCATGATGCTCCTCTTTGGCCTGGCTGCCTGCAACGGCGGCAACGCGGAGCCCTCCGGCGTGGAGGACGGTGTCCTCACCATCGCCATGGAGTGCGCCTACGCCCCTTACAACTGGGTCCAGCCCGACGATTCCGACGGCGCTGTGCCCATCAAGGACAGCAATGAGTACGTCAACGGCTATGACGTGATGATCGCCAAGAAAATCTGCGAGGCCAACGGCTGGGAGCTGGAGGTGCTGCGCATGGAGTGGGGCGCTCTGGTGCCCGCCGTCCAGTCCGGTGAGGTGGACGCCGTCATCGCCGGCCAGTCTATGACCACCGACCGCGCGCAGGAAGTGGATTTCGCCGGCCCCTATTTCTACGCCAGCATCGTCTGCCTGACCAAGCAGGACGGCGCGTATGCCGACGCCCAGGGTGTCTCCGACCTGGCCGGCGCCTCCTGTACCGCCCAGCTGGGGACCATCTGGTATGACGTCTATCTGAACCAGATTAAGGACAGCGTCGAGGTGCAGCCCGCCTCCCAAACCGCCGGCACCATGCTCATGGCGCTGGAGACCGGCACCGTCGATTTCGTCTGCACCGACATGCCCACCGCCCAGGGCGCGCTCATCGCCTACCCGGGCATGAAGCTGCTGGACTTCAACGGCACCGACGACAACTTTGAAATCAACGAGGAGGACGTGAACATCGGCGTCTCCGTCCGCAAGGGCAACACCGAGCTCAAGGACGCCATCGACGAGGTTCTGTCCACCATGACCGAGGACGACTTCCTCGCCATTATGGAGGACGCCATCGTCATTCAGCCCATCACGGAGTAAGGAGCCGGGACAAAGGACCGGGGAAAGGAATGTGACCCTGCATGGATAAACTGGCCAAGCTGGGCAACGACGTTGCCTACCTGTGGGGAAAATACAGCGGCAGCTATCTCAGCGGCGTATGGAACACCCTCTCACTTGCCGTTGCCGCCACATTTATTGGCTGCCTGATTGGCCTGGCCTGCGGTGTGCTTCAGACCATCCCCCGCGCCAAAACGGACCACCCGGTCAAGCGGGTTTTCCTGAACCTTATTCACGTAGTTCTGCGGGCCTATGTTGAGGTGTTCCGCGGGACGCCCATGATTTTGCAGGCGGTGTTCATCCGATTCGCGCTGCCCTATTTTACGGACAATATGATGCGGATGACCGTGCTCCAGACGGCCTACCTGGTGGTGTCCATCAACACCGGCGCCTATATGGCCGAGTCGGTGCGGGGCGGCATCATCTCCATCGACCCGGGGCAGACCGAGGGGGCCAAGGCCATCGGCATGAACCATGTCCAGACCATGACCAGTGTCATTCTCCCCCAGGCGCTGCGCAACATCATGCCGCAGATCGGCAACAACCTCATCATCAACATCAAGGACACCTGCGTGCTTTCCGCCATCAGCGTGGTGGAGCTGTTTTTCGTATCCAAATCGGTTACGGGGACCTTTTATAAGTTCTTTGAGACCTTCACCATCACCATGGTCATGTACCTCATCATGACAATGTTTTTCTCCCGTCTGCTGCGCTTCGCGGAGAAAAAACTGGAGGGCTCGGACAGCTATGACCTTGCCACCCAAGACACCCTGACACATACCAGCGGGCTGATTCGGCATCCCGGAAAAAAGGAGGATACACGCAGATGAACGGTGAGAAGATCCTGGAAATCAAGCATCTGAGCAAAAAATTCGGGAATAACACCGTCCTGCGGGACATCGATTTTTCCGTTCATACCGGCGACGTGATCTGCATCATCGGGGCTTCGGGCTCGGGAAAGTCCACCCTGCTGCGCTGCGTCAATCTGCTGGAAACGCCGACGAGCGGGGAGGTGCTCTTTCACGGCGAGGACATCACGGGCAGGCAGACCAACGTTCCCGCTTACCGTGCCAAGGTGGGCATGGTGTTTCAGAATTTCAATCTGTTTTCCAACATGACCGCCCTGAAAAACTGCACGGTGGGGCTTCAAAAGGTGCTGAACATAAAGCGGGAGGACGCCCGGCAGAAGGCGCTGTTTTATCTGGATAAAGTGGGAATGTCCCCTTACATCAACGCCAAGCCCCGGCAGTTGTCGGGCGGTCAGAAACAACGCGTGGCCATTGCACGGGCGCTGGCCATGAAGCCCGAGATTCTCCTGTTCGACGAGCCCACTTCGGCACTGGATCCCCAGATGGTGGGGGAGGTGCTCAGCGTGATGCGGACCCTTGCCCAGGAGGGGCTGACCATGCTGATTGTGACCCACGAGATGGCGTTTGCCAGAGATGTTTCCAGCCACGTGGTCTATATGAACGACGGCGTGATCTGCGAAGAGGGCAGCCCCGAGCAGATTTTTATGAATCCGGGCAGGCAGGAG
>CAYPZF010000129.1:0-4046 GCA_964415275.1 uncultured Oscillospiraceae bacterium
GCCGATGTGATCCTGCGGGACTGGTCCCTCCGGGAGGGCATCCTGCGCCTCAATTTTTCCGAGCAGTACGGCGGCCTCTCCGGCATCGACCTCACCATTGCCGACTACTGCATCACCCTCACCATGAGCCAGCTCTCCGGTGTCAGTACTGTCCTCATCTCTGTGGAGGGCAAGCTAATCCCCTTTCGCCACCACCAGTCTCTGCTGGCCTCCGACGTTCTGCTCTCCGCGAGCGTGGAACGGGACGTCTCTCCCGCGCGCGCCCCTTGACATTCTCACAGCAACCGTATAGGATAGCAAAAAACCGCGGAAAGGAAGTCTGTCGCCATGAGTGAGCGCCACATCGCCACCGACTGTCTCCACGCCGGGTACAAGCCTGCCAACGGAGCGCCCAGAAACATCCCCATCATCCAGTCCACCACCTTCCGTTACGAGACCGGAGCCGCCATGGGCGCTCTGTTTGACCTGGAGGCAAGCGGCTATTTTTACACCCGCCTGCAAAATCCAACCAGCGACCACGTGGCGGCGAAGATTGCCGCGCTGGAGGGCGGCTCCGCCGCCATGCTCCTCTCCTCCGGCCAGGCGGCCTCCTTCTTTTCCATTTTTAACATCGCCTCCTGCGGCGACCATATCATCTCCTCCTCCTCCATCTACGGCGGAACCTATAACCTCTTCGCCGTCACGATGAGGCGCATGGGAATCCGGTTCACCTTCCTGCCCCCCGACTGCACCCCCGAGGCGCTGGACGCCGCGTTCCAGCCCAACACCAAGGCGGTCTTTGGTGAGACCATCGCCAACCCGACCCTTGCGGTGCTGGACATTGAGAAGTTCGCCGGCGCCGCCCACCGGCACGGCGTGCCCTGCATCATCGACAACACCCTCGCCACCCCGGTGAACTGCCGCCCCTTCGAATGGGGCGCCGACATCGTCATCCACTCCACCACCAAGTACATGGACGGCCACGCCCTGGCCGTGGGCGGCGCCATCGTGGATTCCGGCCGCTTTGACTGGACCCGCTACCCGGACAAATACCCCGGTCTCTGCACACCGGACGACAGCTACCACGGCGTGACCTATACGGAGCGGTTTGGCCCGGGGGGCGCCTACATCACCAACGCGGTGGTCCAGCTCATGCGGGACCTCGGCTCCACCCCCGCGCCGATGAACTCCTTTCTGCTCAACATCGGCCTGGAGACCCTCCCCCTGCGGATGAGGCAGCACTGTGACAACGCCCTGGCCCTGGCCCGCTTCTTGGAGGGCCATCCCAAGGTGGCCTGGGTCAACCACCCCGGCCTCCCCGGCGGCAAGGCCTACGCCCTGGCGCAAAAGCTGATGCCGGGCGGCACCTGCGGCGTGGTCTCCTTCGGGCTCAAGGGCGGCCGGCCCGCGGCCGAGGCCTTTATGGCGGGGCTCAAGCTCTGCTCCATCGCCACCCATGTGGCCGACGCCAAGACCTGTGTGCTCCACCCCGCCTCCAGCACCCACCGGCAGATGAACGATCAGGAGTTGGCGGACGCCGGCATCTCCCACGATTTGATTCGCCTGTCCGTCGGCATTGAGGACGTGCGCGATATTCTGGCCGATGTGGAGCAGGCCGCGGACGCCGTCTGACTGTGAAGAATGAAAACACGGAAGCACCGGAGACGGTGCTTCCGTGTTTTTACGATGTCCTTGTCCGCTCACTGCCAGCCCTTCCACACCTCGGGGCAATAACCCACCGTGGCCTGTTTCCCGTTGCGCACCACAGGGGTCCGGAGCAGCGCGGGCTGCTCAAACAGCTTGTCCAGCCGGTCGGCGTCACCGACCAGGTATTTAAGCAGCGCGGCGTCGGGGTGGTCCCAATCCACCATGGCCTCCAGCCCCACCGCGTTTTTCACGCTCTGGAGCTCCCCCCGGCTCATGCCGAACCTGAGCACGTCCACCGCCTGGAATTTGACCCGCCGCTCTTTAAAATAGCGCTCCGCCTTTTTAGTGTCGAAGCATTTGGACCTGCCGAAAATCTGAATGTTCACAATCCGGTCTCCTTTTTACAGATTGGCCTCCCGTCCAGTATACTGTACGGGCGACGGCCCGGCAAGCCCCGGTGATTAATTTCCTTCCACCGGTGAATACTAGGAAGTATCTTATGGGGAAAGGATGCTTCCAATGAAAGCTGTCATTATGGCCGGTGGGGAGGGCACCCGCCTGCGGCCACTCTCGCTGGGCCGGCCCAAGCCCATGACCCCCCTGTTCGACAAGCCCGTACTGGAGCATATCATCATGCTTTTGAAAAAGCACCACGTCACCGACATCTGTGTCACACTGCAGTATATGCCCAAAAGCATCATGGACTATTTCGGCGACGGCAGGGAACTGGGCGTCTCCCTCACCTGGTTTGTGGAGGACACCCCCCTGGGCACCGCGGGGAGCGTGAAGCGGTGTATGACCGCGCTGGGCGGCGAGGACTTTCTCGTCCTGAGCGGCGACGCGGTGTGTGACCTGGACCTGACGGCGGCCATGGAATTTCATACAAAACACCACCCGGTCGCCACGCTGATTCTCCACCGCCACCCCGCTCCGCTGGAATACGGCCTGGTGCTCACAGACCGGGAGGGCCGCATCCTCCGTTTCATCGAAAAACCGTCCTGGGGCCAGGTGGTGGCGGATACCGTCAACACGGGCATCTATATCCTGAGCGCCCGAGCCATGGAGGCGGTGCCCAGTGAGACCCCCTACGACTTCGGCGGCGAGCTCTTCCCCCGCCTTTTGGCGGAGGAAGCCCCTCTGCGGGGCTATGTGGCGAAGGGATACTGGTGTGACATGGGCGACCCCACCGCCTATCTGGACTGCGCCGCCGACGCCCTGTCCGGCAAGGTCTCCCTGGACCTGGGCCTCCCCCTGGCGGCCCCCGGTGTCTGGTCCGCCAGCCCCATCCCCGAGACCGTCTCTGTGGTCCCCCCCTGCTGGATTGGCAGCGGCGTAAGCCTTGGCGACGGCGCCCTGATCGGCCCACACACCGTGCTGGGCCGGGGCAGCAGCGTGGGCCGGAGCTGTCTGGTGCAGCGCTCCGTGCTGCTGGGCGCCAGCGCCGGGGACCGGGCCACCTTATACGGGGCCATTCTCTGTCCCAACGCCTCCGCCCGGCGCGGCAGCGTACTCAATGAGGGCGTGGTGCTGGGCGAGGACAGCGTGGCGGAGGAGAGCGCCGTGCTCTCCGAGGGGGTCAAGCTGTGGCCCGGCCGTCACGCCCCGCGGGAGAGCCGACTCACCGTCTCCCTCACCGGCAAGGGCTGGACACGCCCCCCCGTCCTGGGAGAGGACGGCATCCTGCGCGGCGTCATCAATGAGGACATCACACCCCAGCTGCTCCTTCTGATGGGCGGCGCTCTGGGCGCCGAGGGCAAGGTGGGACTGGGCTGGACCGGCGGGCGCGGCGCCTCCATGCTCTCCCGCGCCGTGAGCTGCGGCGTCAATGCCGCCGGCGGCCAGGTTGTGGCCCACGACGGCGCCACGGTGGGCGCCGCCGCCTGGTTCGCCGCCCGGCAGGAGCTGCCCGTCTCTCTCTTTCTGGAGCAGGACGGCGTGGTAATCTACCTCTCCTGCCTCGACCGCCGCGGCCTTCCCCTGAGCCGCAAGCAGCGGCGCAAGCTAGAGGGCGCCGTCCTGCGGGGAGAGGTCAGCCGGGTGCCGGGGGATCAGGCCGGACGATTGGAGCCGGTCACCGGCGTTCCCGCCGCTTACGCGGCGGACACCGCCCGCCGGGTGGTGCTCAACAAGATGCCCCTGCTCCCCATCCCGGTCTCCGTACTGGGTGAAACGCCCGCCGACCGCGCCATGTCCGCCGCGCTGGAGACCATGGGCTTTTTGGTCTCCAGGCGCAGGGTGCAGGGCCAGCCCGCCTTTGCCGCCGCCCGGGGCGGCAGGGTGCTGCTGGCCTGGGATGAAAACGGCACCTCCCTAGCCCCTGAGGGCCTTCTCACCCTGCTCTGCTTCATCGAGCTGAAATACGGCGGCGGCCGCGTGGCGCTGCCCTCTGCCGCGCCCATGTCCATAGAGCTGCTGGCCGA
>CAYPZF010000130.1:0-4042 GCA_964415275.1 uncultured Oscillospiraceae bacterium
CGTCGAAATACAATCCCTATTCCTCTCTGCGGGTGACGGACGGGGGGACCGGCGAGGTCAAGACCGCCCGGGACTTCAACAAAGACCGCCAAGAGACCATTCTGGACGTGATGTGCCAGGAGGGCTATATTACAGAGGAGGAGCGGGACGCCGCCAAGGCGGAGGAGCTGGTGTTTCTCCGGGGCGAGGACGAGGAAAGGCCGGCTACCGTGTTCTCCTGGTATGAAGATCAGGTCATCACAGACGTGATCAACGACCTGGTGGAACTGCTGGACGTCTCCTCCGACGCCGCGGCCGATATGGTCTATTCGGGCGGCCTGGAGATTGACACCTGCTTCAATCCCGAGGTACAGGCCGCGGTGGACGCTGTCTATGGGGACAGAAGCAACCTGGACCATACGTCCCGCAGCGGCCAGCCGCTCCAATCCGGCATCACGGTTGTTGACAACGCCACGGGTAACGTGGTGGCCCTGTCCGGCGGCGTGGGGGAAAAGACCGAGAGCCGCGGCTGGAACCGGGCCACGCGCACCGTGCGTCCGCCCGGCTCCTCCATCAAGCCCCTGGCGGTCTACGCGCCCACCCTTGAGATGGGCCTCATCACCCCCGGCACCGTGGTGGATGACATGCCCTATCAGATGAGCGGGGGCTCCCCCTGGCCCATCAACGCCTATGGCGAATACCGGGGGCTTATGACCGTCTTTAAAGCGCTGGAGGACTCCTCCAACACCGTGGCGGTCCGGGTCCTTGGCGACTATATCACCCCCGATGTCTCCTATGATTTTCTGCTGAACAAGCTGGGAATCACCAGCTTGGTAGACAGCCAGATAATCAGCGGGAAGCTGTATACGGACAAGGGCCTTGCCCAGTTGGCGCTGGGGGGCCTTACCAAGGGCGTCTCCACCTATGAGATGGCGGCGGCCTATGCCTCCTTCGCCCGGGGCGGCATCTACACCAAGCCCCGCACCTATACCCGTGTCACCGACAGCGACGGCAAGGTCCTCTTGGAAAATGAGGCCGCCGCCCAGGTGGCCATGAAAGAGACCACCGCGTGGTATATCAATGATATGCTCGAAAACGTAGTGAAGCAGGGCACCGGCACCGCCGCCAACTTCAGCGGCATGACCATTGCCGGCAAGACGGGCACCACCACCTCCCGCAAGGACCTGTGGTTTGTGGGATACACACCCTATTATACCGCGGCCATCTGGACGGGGTACGACCAGCAGGAGCGGCTGGGGGACTCTCTGCGGAACCCATCCGCCGTGCTGTGGAAAAAGGTGATGTCCACTGTCCACAAGGGGCTGGGAAACAAGAGCTTTGATACCCCCTCGGGCTATGAAATCGTCACGCGGGAGTATTGTATGGACAGCGGCCTGCTGGCCACCGACTACTGCAAGGCCGACATCAGGGGCTCCCGGACCACCAGCGGGAAATTCATCAAGGGGGACGCCCCCACCGAATACTGCACCCTCCATGTGGAGGCGGTGGTCTGTGCGGACGCGCCCGTGATGGATTATACGAGCAATCCGGAGGGTGAGGCCACCGGCCGCTACCACCTGGCCGGGCCCTATTGCCCCGCCGAGAGCCGGCGTATCATCGGCGTGGTGGACTATACCCGCCTAAAGGTCTCCGAGGGTGTGCGGGTAAGCGATGATAACTACCTGAAGGCATGGCTGGACGCCCAAGGCCTGTGTACCACCCACGGGGAGGCGTTGCCGCCTCCCGCCCCGGAGTTTGACATCAACGACCCCAGTACCTGGCCCGCCGACGACCCCTTCTTCAATCCGTTTGACCCCAGCACCTGGCCGGTGACCGTGATTCCCACACCGGGTGTGACCCCGCCGCCGGAGCCGGCGGTCACGCCCACGCCGGAGATCACACCACCGCCCGGCCTGCCGGGAAGCCCCAGCCCGTCCGCTGCGCCCGACGACGAGGCACCGGCGGCGTGAGCGCCCTGGGAAGCAAGACGCCCTCCAGTCAGACTGGAGGGCGCTTTTGTGTGAAAATGACAAAAAAGTTGGCGAAACCGGTAAAAAAATCGTCCGTCTCTCTGCCGGTTGAGAGTTGCGTGCCAATGGCGGCTGTGCTACAATAGAATGCACCGCACGTACAAATGACCGCGTGAAGAGGACAATTTGACAGAGAGGTGAATAAGATGGCAAAGGCGCCTCGGTATTATATTGTGGAGGCGGCCGCCCTGCCGGAGATTTTTCGCAAGGTGGCTGAGGCCAAGCGTCTGCTGGAAACCGGCGAGGCGGGCACCGTGAACCAGGCCACCCGTCTCACGGGCATCAGCCGCAGCGCGTTTTACAAGTACAAGGATGCGATGCGGCCCTTTAGCGATATGCTCCATGGCCGGATTGTTACCTTTCAGATTATGCTCAAAGACGAGCCGGGCGTGCTGGTGTCGGTGCTGAACGTGTTCGCCTCCTCGGGGGGGAATATTCTCACCATCAATCAGGGCATTCCGGTGAACGGCTGCGCCGTGGTGAGCGTGGGCGTGGAGACCTCCGGGATGGCCATCACCGTGGAGGATCTGCTCACCGGCACGGGCGAGGTGGCAGGCGTACTGCGCTGTGAGATTTTAGCTGGATAGCAACCGCCCCGGGCGCGCCGGACGGGCGTGCCGTACTAACGCAAGAAGAGGTGACGACCCTTGGTAAATGCAGCAATTTTAGGCTATGGCGTGGTGGGCTCCGGTGTGGCCGAGGTCCTGGAGAAAAACGGGGCCCATATTGCCCGGAAGGTAGACAGTCTGGTGCGCCTGAAGTATATTTTGGATGTGCGTGATTTCCCGGACAGTCCTCTTGCCGACCGGTTTGTGAAGGATTTTTCCATCATAGAAAACGATCCTGAGGTCAACGTGGTGATTGAGACCATCGGCGGCTCCACGGTGGCGCGGGACTTTACCATCCGCGCCCTGCGTGCGGGGAAGAGCGTGGTGTCCTCCAATAAGGAGCTGGTGGCCGAGCACGGCTGCGAGCTGCTGGAGCTGGCCCGGGAAAAGGGCGTCCGTTATCTGTTTGAGGCCAGCGTGGGCGGCGGCATTCCCATCCTCCACCCATTGAGCCAGTGCCTGGCCGCCAATGAGCTCACCGAGGTCTGCGGCATTCTCAACGGCACCACCAACTATATCCTCACGCGCATGATCAACGCCGGGCTTTCGTTTGAGGCGGCGCTGCGGGAGGCCCAGGAGAACGGGTACGCCGAGCGGGACCCCTCAGCCGATGTGGAGGGCCACGACGCCTGCCGTAAAATCTGTATTTTGGCCTCTCTCGCCTTTGGGCGGCATATTATGCCCGCCCAGGTGCCCACCGAGGGCATTGAGGGCGTGGCCCTGGCCGATGTGGCCTATGCCGATTCCTGCGGGCGGAAGATTAAGCTGCTGGGCCGCGCGCTGCGCCGGGAGGATGGGCGGGTGACCGCCTATGTGGCCCCCCATCTGGTGGCGGGGCATAACCCCCTGGCCGGGGTGGAGGACGTGTTTAACGCCATCACCGTGAAGGGGGACGCCATTGGAGACGTCATGTTCTACGGCCGGGGCGCCGGGAAGCTGCCCACCGCCTCCGCCGTGGTCTCCGACGTGATGGACATCGCCCGCAACCTCAGCAGCAAGCAGCCCATCGCGTGGCAGCGCGGCGGCGAGGATGTGGTGGCCCCGCCGTCGGACATGGCCGCTGTGTGGTATGTCCGTGCCCTGTGCGGCGCGGCCGGGGTCCGGGAGCGGTTTGCCCAGGCCTCCCTGCTGGGCCGCGCCGGCGCTCCGGCGGAGGAGACGGCCTTTCTCACCGGCAGCGCCATGACCCGGGCGGAACTGGAGAAAAAGCTGGAAGGCCTCACTGTCCGGTCGGTCTTCCGCCTGCTGGATTGAACCACAGGTTGGAGCCGGCATAAGATGAACAGGGACACATTTCCCTTGAAAAGGATTAGGGGGCTTACATAGCTATGGGACTCATTGTACAGAAATTTGGCGGCACTTCGGTGGCCGACGCGGACCGCATCCGCAACGTAGCGCGCATCATCACCGAGGTCTACCGCCGGG
>CAYPZF010000131.1:0-3944 GCA_964415275.1 uncultured Oscillospiraceae bacterium
TAGGAATCCAGGGTGTCACGGTGCTCTTCATAGTAGGTCTCCAGCTCCTCGTCGGGATAGGAGAGCTGGCTCACGTAGTAATCGGAGTACTCATTGGCCAGCACACTCATGGTCAGGTGCTCCATAAAGACCGACTTGGTCATATAGGGGCCGAAGAGCAGCTTCAGATAGGCGGCCTCGGAATACCCCTGCTGGCGGCTGTACCCGGCAACCTGCTCATAGGTGCTGTCCACCTCGGCCCGCCCCTCGTCGGAGAGGGCATACCCGGCCTTCTCGGCCTCGGCGCACATCAGGGCCACCCAGTTGAGGGTCTCCAGCCCTGTCTCCTTGAAGTAATCCTCATAGGTCTTGCCAAGCCCCTCGTCATAGAATTGCTCGGCGGGGGAAAGATTGAGATTGTACCCCGTATCGATGCCGAACTGGGCATACTGGCTGGCCATGTTTAAGGTGCTGTTATGGACGGAGTAGTAGTAGTAGCTCACATCCGCCACAGAGTATTCGGTGTCGTTTATCGTGGCGGCGATGGTGCGGCTCTGGAAAAAGCCGGAGTACCAGATGAGCAGGGCAGCGATCAGAACAACGACCACCACGCCGAGCGCGGTGTAGAGGGTCCTGCGGGATTTCGCCTTTTGGGCCTGTGCAAGCTCTGCCCGCTGTTTTTCGGTCAGTCCTTGGTTTTCCTGGCGCTGTTTCTTTTCTCGTGATGCGCTCATGGTCATTCAGTCCTCTCTTATCGTTCGGTGCATGTCGATGTATTATATAGGAAAACGAGCGCTCTTTCAAGTCTAAAAAGTTTGAATGCGGCCTGCGGGACAACTGTTTACAAAAAGTTCAACAACCAACCTGTGGTTGCGCGCCGTTCTTTCGATATGATACAATGAGAACCACGAGAAAAATGGAACGGCCCGTGCCCGGCATGTCCCGGGGCCGGCGCGCGCGCGGGGAGGTCAGATTATGCCGACAGAACAGGAGGCGGGGGCGCTGGAGTGGTACCCGCTGGACAACGCCGGTGTGCTCTACTCGGCGCTTCAGCGGGAGAACTATTCCGCGGTCTACCGGTTTTCCGCCTGGATGGCCGTGCCGGTGGACCCGGCCGCCCTTCAGCGCGCGGTGGACCGCACCATGCCCCGATTCCCCACCCTGCGGGTGCGCATCAAGGGCGGCGTGTTCTGGCACTATCTGGAGCCCAACCCGGCCCCCGGCCCCTTTGTGCGGCCCGACGTGGCAAACCCCTGCCAGCCTGTCCGCGTCAAGGAGGACAACGGGTGGCTGGTTCGCGTTTATTATTACGACAAGCGCGTTTCCATCGAGATTTTTCACGCCCTGTCCGACGGGGCGGGCGCCATCGTGTTCCTCCGCACCCTGCTGGCGGTCTACCTGCGTGAGCTGGGCCACGCGGACATCCCGCGGGAGTGGGACGGCCTGCTGGATGTGGACGCGCCGCCCCACCCGGAGGAGCTGGAAAACGCCTACGCCCGCTACGCCACGGTCAGGGCCCGCCGGGCGCCCCGGGGCCGTCCGGGGTACCAGAACATCGGCCAGCGGGAGCCCTTTTATACCCTCAACGTGATCCACGGGATGGTGCCGCTGGACGCGCTGCGCGCGGTGGCCAAGACCTACGGCGCCTCTGTGACGGAATATCTGGGCGCGGTGCTGATCCAGAGCATCGTGGAGAACCAGCGCCAGGCGGCCCCTTACCGTCAAAAGCCGGTTACGCTGGCCGTGCCGGTCAACCTCCGCGCCTGGTTTCCCAGCCGGACCCTGCGCAACTTCATGCAGAATCTGCGCCCCGGCATCGACCCCAGCCTGGGGGACTATACGCTGGAGGAGATTGTCAGTCAGGTCCACCACTATATGCGGCTGTACAACGACAAGCACCGCCTTCAGGGGGTCATCGCGGGGAACGTGGCCTTCCAGCGCAATAAATTGCTCAAGCTGGTGCCCATTTTTCTCAAAGACCCTGTGATTTCCATGGGCTATTGGCTGGTGGGCATCCGCCCCTTCTCCGCCAACTTTACAAACCCGGGCACCTTTCCGGTGCCGCCGGCCATGGAGCCCCATATCACCCGCGCGGCCTCCACCCTGGGCCAGTCCTACGTGCCGCGGCCCAACTGCACGGTGCTCAGCTATAAAAACGTGCTCACCATCACCTTTGCCGGCATCATGCGGGAAGCGGATACCGAGCGCCGGTTCTTCCGCCAGCTGGTGCGGGACGGCCTGCGTGTCCAGATAGAATCCAATCGAAAGGAGGAGTGGGAATGTCCTTCTGTGTGAACTGCGGGGTAGAGCTCCACGCCACCGCCCGGGGCTGCCCCCTGTGCAGCACCCCAGTCGTCAATCCGGTCTGTCCGCCCGACACTCTGTCGCCTCTCCCTTACCCACGCCGCCGCACCGAGGTGGGCCCCACCCACCGGGGGGAGCTGGCGCTGCTCATCACCGCCATGCTGGGCTCGGTGGCAATTTGCTGCGGGCTGCTCAACCTGGTGTTCAAGACCGACCGCTGGTGGTCCCTTTACTTTATCGGCGCCTCCAGCACCATTTGGGTCTTTTTTGTGCCGCCGCTGCTGTGGCGCAAGCTGCCCTTCTCTCTGCGGATTCTCCTGGATGTGGGCGCGGTGGCGGTCTATGTCTATCTGATTGCCATAGACCTAAACGGACGGGCCTGGTACTTTGGCCTTGCCCTCCCCATCATTGTGCTGGCCGGGGCCATCTTGCTGGCCCTGTATTTCATGCTGCGGGGCGCCCGCCACTCCATCCTGACCACCACGACCATATTGATTGCGGCCCTGGGCGTCTTTGTCATCGGCATCGACCTGATGGTGGACCGTTATCTGCGGAACATCTGGGTGGTCACCTGGTCCCTGGTCATCGTCACTGTCTGCGTGGCGCTCATCATCCCCCTGCTCATTGTGCGCCACAATCCATCCCTGCGCGAGGAGGTGCGCCGTCGGTTGCATCTCTGACAGATTTATTCACCGTATGCAGAATACTGACCGGATATATGTGAAAATAACGGGGAGAACCCCGGAGAACGCCGTTTATTTATTCAAAATCGCCCTTGTAATTGAGCGGACAGCGTGTTAGACTGTTTCCAACAATAAATTTGGGGGCGTTTCTTCATAGCTGAGATGAAAAAGGTGGTACTCGCGTATTCGGGCGGCCTGGATACATCGGTCATGATCCCCTGGCTCAAAGAGAACTATACCGGCTGTGAGGTTATCGCCGTCTCCGCCGACGTGGGGCAGGGCGCCGAGCTGGACGGGTTGGAGGAGAAGGCCATCCAGACGGGGGCCTCCAAGCTGTATATTGAGGACCTCACCGACACATTTGTGGACGAGTATGTTTTCCCCACACTGAAGGCGGGCGCGAGGTATGAAACCTATCTGCTGGGCACCGCTTTCGCCCGGCCTATCATCGCCAGGCGCATTGCGGAGATCGCCCTGCAAGAGGGGGCGGACGCCGTTGCCCACGGCTGCACCGGCAAGGGCAACGACCAGGTCCGGTTCGAGCTTGCCATCAAGGCCTTTGCCCCCGACATGAAAATCATCGCCCCCTGGCGGACCTGGGAGCTGGATACCCGGGACAAGGAGATCGCCTACGCGGAAGCCCGGGGCATCCCCCTGAAGATCAGCCGGGAGACCAGCTATTCCAAGGATAAAAACCTGTGGCACCTCTCCCACGAGGGCCTGGACCTGGAGGACCCCTCTCTGGAGCCCCGGTACGGGAAGGAGGGCTTTTTGGAGCTAGGCGTGGCCCCCACCCAGGCGCCCGACCGGGTTACTTATGTAACCGTTGCGTTTGAGCAGGGCATCCCCGTGGCGGTAGACGGCGTGAGGGGGAAGGGCTCCGACATCCTCCGCAGGCTCAATGCCTTGGGCGGCGCCAACGGCATCGGCCTGCTGGACATTGTGGAAAACCGCCTGGTGGGCATGAAGAGCCGCGGC
>CAYPZF010000132.1:0-3929 GCA_964415275.1 uncultured Oscillospiraceae bacterium
CGCCGTTTCTCCGGGTGCGACAGAGAGGACCTTTCCTTTTTCCTCCGCCCGCGGGGCGGGCGCCGGGTACGCCGGGTTCTGGTATAACTGAATTCCACAGAATATCCCCCCTATGCCCCACATTTTATGCGGCGCGCAGGGGGGATATGCCTTTTCCCGGCTCAAAGAACCAGCAGTTCCTTGGGCGCTTTCATCAAGTTTACGCTGCCCGTCTCGGTGAGCAGCAGGGTATCTTCAATCCGCACACCAAAGCGGCCCGGGAGGTAGATTCCCGGCTCGGCGGAGATTACCGCGCCCACCGGCATCAGGCGCTCCTCCGTGGCGCTGGCGTTGGGGGGCTCATGTACCTCTATGCCCAGGCTGTGACCAAACCCGTGGCCAAAATACGCGCCGTAGCCCGCCTGGCCAATCACCGCCCGGGCGGCGGCGTCAATGGCCTTGCCCGGCACCCCGGCGCGGGCGGCGGCAATGCCGGCCCCCTGCGCCTCCAGCACCAGATGGTAGACCGTTCTCATCTCGTCGGTGGGCGGGCCGAGCGCCACCGTGCGGGTCATATCGGAGCAGTACCCCTCCACGACACAGCCGAAATCCATGGTGATAAAGTCACCCCTCCCCACCTTGCGTTCCCCCGGCGTCCCGTGGGGCAGACTGCCGTTGGGACCGGAGACCACAATGGGGTCAAAGGACATCCTGTCCGCCCCCAGACGGAGCATCTCATAGACCAGGCGGGCGGCGATCTCCCGCTCGGTGAGGCCGGGGGTAATGAAGCCCAGGATCTCCTCCAGCGCCGCCTCCGCAATACGTTGGGCCCTGGTCATGACCGCTACCTCGTCCGCGTCCTTGGCGGCGCGCAGCCGGGTCATGAGCGCCTGCGCGTGTACCAGCTCACAGGGCAGGGCCCGCTCGTACCCGGCGTAGGAGGCCACCGTCATATAGCCCTCCTCCACACCCAGCTTTTCAATGCCGTGGGCGGCAATCACATCGCCGATCAGCTGATGGTAGCTCTTCTCCCCGCCGGTCATGTCAATGGAGGCGCCGGTCACCGTCTTGCCCGCCGCCTCGATGTAGCGGGAGTCCGTAAAGTAATAATGCCGCTCCCGCGTCACAATCACAACGCCCTCCCCCCGGAACCCCACGGCGTAAAATTCGCCCGGCGCGCTGGTGAGCAGCATGGCGTCCAGCCCATAGGCAGGCAGCATGGCGGCAATCTGATTCAAGTGGTTCAATATGAAAACGCTTCCTTTCCTTGCGCGGACGGGCCCGTAAGACACGTCCGATTTTTATGCTCTCTCTGTCCCGCCGGATAAGAGGCCCCGGTAGACCGTCTGCATCGCCACCGCGTCCTCCGCCTGGGTGCCGGCGCTCTCGCAAATCACGATGGGGCCCCAGCCGCGGCGGGCCAGCGCCCGCCCCAGAGGCGTAAAATCAGGCCCGAATTCGGGCTGGTCGAAGGTAAGATGGCGGACCTCGCCGCCCTTCTGGGTGAACTCGATCTTGGAGAAATGGATGTGAAAGGCCCTCGCCCGCTCCTCCCCTACCCGGTTCAGAATGCGGTCCAGGATGTACTCCGTGGCCGCCTCCCCCTGGGCTTCTCCCAGGCTCCTGGCGTAGAGGTGCCCAAAATCCACGCAGGGGATCAACCGCTCATCCAACTGGCAGAGGGCGAGCACCTCCTCCAGGGTTCCCAGCTGGTTGATTTTTCCCATGGTCTCGGGACACAGGCTGATATGGCCAAAGCCCGCCTCGTCGCAGGCCCGCAGCACCTGTACCATAGAGCCCTGCGCGATGGAGAGGGCCTCCTCCCGGCTGCGCTTCATCAACGCGCCGGTGTGGACAATCACACGCCCGGCCCCCATCCAGTCGGCCGCCCGGCAGGCGGCTATGATGTAGCCGATGGTCTGCTCCAGGCGGGCCGGGTCCGGGTTGGCCAGATTGATGAAGTAGGGGGCGTGAAGCGACAGGGCTATGTTGTGCCGGCTGGCTTCCTCTCCCAACCGCACGGCGGTCCCCTGTCCCACGTTGACCCCCTTTCCGCTCTGATACTCATAGGCATCCAGCCCCATGGACCGCAGCCACGCGGGCGCCTCCACCGAGGATTTGCCCGGAAAGGAGCTCGCGTTGCCCGCCGGGCCGAACTTAGCCTCTCTCATCGTTCCACGCCTCCTTCCCCGCCATCAGGCGAAAGGGGGTCTCCGCCGCGTAGCGCAGCGCGCGAAGGGGGTTGCCAAAGGCGATGGGTTTCACCAGAATGGGGGTGACCCCCGCGTTGTTCCCGCCCCAGATGTCGGTGAAAATCTGGTCCCCCACAATGGCTGTCTGCTCCGGGGTTGCCCCCATATGTTCCATGGCCCTGCGGAAGGAGGCCCGCTTTGGCTTCCCGGCGTGGCCAATAAAGGGCACGCCCAGCGCCTCGGAAAACCGCCGGACCCTTTTTGGCCTCCGGCTGTTGGAGAGGATAAACAGGGTGATACCGCTGTTTTGCAGGCTGGCCGTCCAGGCCCGGACGCTCTCGTCAGGCTCCGCCACCCCGTAAGGCACCAGGGTGTTGTCCAGATCGGCCAGCAGCAGGGTGATGCCCGCCGCGGCCAGCACCTCTCCCTCCAGCTCGTAGATAGAGTTATAAATTTGTTTGGGGACAAGGGGAAACGACATTCCATCACCTCAAAGAGTCCTCGGATTAGAAGGACAAAGTCTAAATCAAAATGGGTGCGCATATGGTTGATTATACACGCTGACGCGGATATGGACAAGGGGGTTTCTTTGTTATGCTTTCAAGATCCAATCTCATTCTCACCACGCCGCCCACAACAGCGGGTACGGCCCTGACCTTTGGCCTGCCCGTGGGGCACATGGCTTACCGCATTGGGAGCGGCCCCCATCTCTTCCGGGCCAACATGCCCATCTCCGTGCGGGGCGGCCTTATGGTGGTGGACGACGCCAGCTGCGACGGACGCGGAAATGGAGACGCGTTTTGCCAGGAGGTCATACGGGAGTGCGTCGCCCGGGGGTTTGACGGGGTGATTTTTGACTTCGAGCGCCGCCCCATGCCCCTGCTCCAACGGATTGTCCATTCCCTGGCCCCGCTCATGGCGCGGCGGGGCTGGTCGCTCTATGTGCCCGAATCCTACGGAAGGGACAGCGACGTGGCCAAGGTCATCATCTCATCCGCCCTCTCGGGCGGCTCCCTCACCGAGCGGCTGAAGGAGTGCGTGGGGCGCTATGGCGCCGACCGGGTGGTCTTGGGTGTGGAGCGGGTGGCGGAGGACTTCTTTCTCCCCTCCCCCAAGGGGCAGGGCGTGCCTCTGAGCCGGGAAGAACTCGTGGCCCGCATCAAGGCCCGCGGCCCGTCCATCTTTTTCTCCCGGGAGCTGTGCGCCCACTACTTCACCTACATGAGCCGGGAGAGCGGCGCCCATTTTATCCTGTTTGATGACGCCGCCTCTATCCGGAAGAAGCTGGAGGTGGCCAGCGGGCTGGGCGTCCGGACCGCCATCTTGGCCTTTCCGCAGGTGGATGACCTTCTGCCGGCCATTCTGACATAGTCGGAATATGAAACAAGGCGCCATCCAAGCCGGATGGCGCCTTGCCTTATCACGTTGTTCCGTACGGGACACACCCCGTGCTTCCCACCCAGGAGCCGGTGAATTAATAAAACTTTTTCTTGTTTTTTCTGGCGGCCTCAGACTTTTTACGGCGCTTGACGCTTGGGCTTTCATAGTGCTCTCTCTTACGCACTTCAGCCAGCACGCCAGACTTCGCGCAACTGCGCTTAAATCGCTTCAGAGCACTCTCCAGCGACTCATTTTCCTTGATGCGGACTTCCGACATTTGTTTTCCCCTCCCTCCGAAGTGCCGGGCGCTTGTCCCGGTCACGAAAGGGCCATACGCATGGCTTTAACGGTTTTATTATATGCAATTTCGGATGCCTT
>CAYPZF010000133.1:0-3917 GCA_964415275.1 uncultured Oscillospiraceae bacterium
ATTCTGCCGCAAAGCCGTCTCCCAATAAAACAATTCTATAAAAAAGCAAGTGAAATCCTCTTTCTCATAGAATTCTTAACAAAAACGTTAACAAAAATACTGGTTTCCCCACCCTACGCATTCTAGTCCGGGCGGGTTTATACTTGACATAAAACCCAATTAAAAGGAGGATGTCCCCTCTTGAACATTATTATTGTGGGCGATGGGAAGGTGGGCTCCGCATTGGCGGAGCACCTCTCACAGGAAGAGCATGACGTCGTCATCGTCGACAACAATGACGAGCCCCTGCACCGGGCCTCCAATACGCTGGATGTCCTGTGCGTCAAGGGCAACGGCTCCTCGGTCTCCGTCATGCGGAAGGCGGGTGCCGCTACGGCGGACCTGGTCGTCGCCGCCACCAGCACCGATGAGCTGAACATGGTGTGCTGCCGCAACGCCAAAAACTTAGGCGCCAAGTATACCATCGCCCGCATCCGCGGCGTGGAATATATCGCCGACATCGACACGCTGCGCCAAAACATGGGCATTGATATGGTCATCAACCCGGAGTACGCCACCGCTGTGGAAATTTCCCGTCTCCTCCGCTTTCCCCCGGCTGCCAACATCGACACCTTCTTCCGGGGGCGGGTGGAGCTGGTGGGCTTTCTGCTTCATGAGGGGGATCTCATTCTGGGCCAGCCCCTCTCCTCCCTCCCCAACAGCATTAAGCAATTGCCCATCCTCTTCTGCGCCGCGGAGCGTGGAGGCGATGTCATCATCCCCGACGGCACCTTCACCCCTCAGATGGGAGACAAGCTCTATGTCATTGGAGAGCCGGTGGGCGTCCACGCCTTTTTTCGCACCCTGGGCCGCTATGATCTCAAGGTCCGCAATGTGTTCATTGTGGGCGGCGGCCGGATTTCCCACTATCTCGCCTCCATTCTGGCGCGGATGGGGACCGGTGTTCAACTGGTAGAGCGCCAGGAAAAGCGCTGCCGCCAGTTGGCCGAGGACTTGCCCAAGGCCATGATTATCTGCGGCGACGGCACCGACCAGGAACTCCTTGAGGCGGAGCATATGGAGGCCAGCGACGCCTTTGTCGCCCTCACCGACCGGGACGAGGACAATCTGATTATCTCTCTCTATGCCCGCCAGCAGGGTGTGCCCAAGGTCGTGGCCAAATCCAACCGGCAGAACTACGCCAGCATTGCCCGCTCGGCGGGGCTGGACAGTGTTGTCTCTCCCAAGCTCATTACGGTGAACCACATTCTCCACGTGGTGCGCGGGATGCAGCGCTCCAAGGGCAGCGTGATGAACGCCCTCTACAAAATCGCAAACAACAAAGCGGAGGCCATGGAATTTTCCATCGACGAGACCACCCGCGGTCTGGGGATTCCCCTGCGGGACCTAAAGCTGAAAAAGGGCATCCTCATCGCCGCCATTGTCCACAACGGCCAGGTGCTCATCCCAGAGGGTACCTCCTCCCTCTCCAAGGGTGACACGGTCATCCTCATCTCCCGCGGACAGGCCATTCTGGATCTCAACGATATGTACGCCGCCGCTTTCCCGGGGGGCGCCACCTTATGAATTTTAAATTGGTGTTCCGTCTGACCGGCCGGGTTTTGTGGATAGAGGCCTGTTGTCTTCTCCTTCCCTTGGCCACAGCCCTGATTTATTATGAGGATCCACGGCCCTTTCTCTATACCATTGGTCTGTCCGCGGCTGCAGGCCTGCTGCTGAATCTGTTCCGCAGCCATGGACAGTTTTCGCCGCGGGAGGGCTTTTTTTCCGTGGCGTTAATCTGGATCTTAGCGGGCGTATTCGGCGCGCTGCCCTTTCACTTTTCTGGCCAGTTTCCCTCTTATATAGATTGTCTCTTTGAAGCCATCTCCGGTTTTACCACCACCGGTTCCAGCATTCTGCCCGCCGTGGAGCAGTTGCCCTACAGCATTCTGCTCTGGCGCTCCTTCAGCCATTGGCTGGGCGGCATGGGGATTTTGGTGCTCACCATCGCCCTGCTCCCCTCCCTGGGCGCCCGCACCCTGCATATCATGAAGGCGGAAAGTCCCGGCCCTGTGGTAAGCAAGCTGGTTCCCAAGACCTCCCAATCCTCTAAAATTCTCTATAAGATGTACCTGGGGCTCAGTCTCGCCCAATTTCTCTGTCTGAAAATTGCCGGCATGGAGACCTTTGACGCCTTGACCAACACCTTCGCCACCGCCGGCACCGGCGGCTTTGCCGTGCGCAATCTCTCCATTGGCGCCTATGGCAATCCCGCCTTTGAGATCATCATCGGTATCTTTATGGCGCTCTTCTCCGTCAATTTCTCGCTTTACTTTTTGGTATTGACGGGAAAATTTCGTCAGGCACTCAAAAGTGATGAGCTTCGTTTTTTCGGCTGGACAGTGTTGGGCAGCACACTGCTCATCGCCTTTAATATCCACAGTATGTATCAAAATGCGGGTGTATCCCTGCGCCATGCCTTTTTTCAGGTGTCCTCCATCATCTCCACCACCGGCTTTTCCAGCGTCAACTTCGACTTATGGCCTGAATTTTCCCGGTTTCTGCTGGTCATCCTCATGTTCTGCGGCGCCTGCGCCGGCTCTACCGGCGGCGGGCTCAAATGCTCCCGGGTATTGGTGGTCTTTAAAGTGCTCCTCCGGGAGATCCGGCTTATCATTCATCCACGCTCCGTTGCGGTGGTCAAGCTGGACGGTCAGGTGCTGGAGGAATCCACCGTGCGCGCCATTCTCACCTTCTTTTCCGCTTATATGCTCATGGTCCTCGGCGCCGCCCTGGTGCTGGCGCTGGACAACCAGCCCTTTGGCACTACGCTCACCGCCGTCATCTCATGTATGGGCAACATCGGCCCCGGCTTGGAACTGGTGGGCCCCATGGGCAACTATGGCATGTTTTCTCCCCTCAGCAAGCTCACTCTCTCCCTCTGTATGCTCGTAGGGCGGCTGGAGATTTTCCCTATCCTGGTCTTGTTCAGCCGCAGGGCGTGGAAAAAGGTGTAACCCCCTCCGTTGGTAACAATGCCCGGAAAACCGGCCTCTGTTTCCTCTTTTTCATCGGATTTATGAAATTGCCCTCTTCGGGGGCAGAAACCTTTATAACGCCTTGCAAATCTTACTGATTATGCTAAAATGAATAAGATATAGTTTTATCCCTAGGGTGGAATAAACAACAAAGGAGTTGGAAGTCTTGGAAAATTACTTCTGGATTGGTTTTGTGGGGGCGATACTGGCCTTGCTCTTCGCGTTGATGCAGGGCCGCAAGGTATTGTCCTTCTCAGAGGGCAATGAAACCATGCA
The DNA here is from genome assembly GCA_964415275.1 of uncultured Oscillospiraceae bacterium. GTDB lineage: Bacteria > Bacillota > Clostridia > Oscillospirales > Oscillospiraceae > JAEWRY01. The sequence continues at coordinate 3,297 of CAYPZF010000133.1, forward strand.
GAAAATAGCAGCCGCCATCCGCAAGGGGGCCAACGCCTATCTGAAGCACCAATATACCACCGTTGCCAAGGTGTTCCTGGTGGTTTTTGTTATCCTGCTGGTCCTGGTTTGGGCTAACATGCTGGACAACTGGTTCATCCCCTTTGCATTCCTCACCGGCGGCATCTACTCCGCCTTGGCTGGCTTCGTGGGCATGAAGATCGCCACCAAGGCCAACGCCCGCACGGCACAGGCCGCGTCTGAAAGCCTCAATAAGGGCCTCAGCGTGGCCTTCTCCTCCGGCTCTGTGATGGGCTTTACCGTGGTGGGCCTGGGTATTTTGGATATCACCGTCTGGTTCCACATCCTGAAGTACATCGCCGGCTACGGCCCGGAGCAAATTGCTCAGACCATGGTGATGTTCGGGATGGGCGCCTCCTTTATGGCCCTGTTCGCCCGTGTGGGCGGCGGCATCTTTACCAAGGCCGCCGACGTGGGCGCCGACCTGGTGGGTAAGGTTGAGGCCGGCATCCCCGAGGACGATCCGCGCAATCCTGCCGTTATCGCCGACAACGTGGGCGACAACGTCGGCGACTGCGCCGGCATGGCGGCCGACATCTTCGAGTCTTACGAGATCACCCT
>CAYPZF010000134.1:0-3892 GCA_964415275.1 uncultured Oscillospiraceae bacterium
GTATTTCGACGGGTTGTTGGTGATGCCGATCAGGCTGGCGCACTCCGCCAGAGAGAGCTCTGAGACGTGCTTGCCAAAGTAGGTATAGGAGGCGGTGTAAACGCCGTTGCAGTTCTCGCCCAGATAGATGTAGTTGAGATACCACTCCAGCGTGTCCTCCTTGGAGTAGTTCTTGTTAAACTCCAGGGCGCGGAAAATTTCCGTGATCTTCCGCTTCACGGTGACCTGGTCCTGCTTGGTGAGGTTTTTGATAAGCTGCTGTGTCAGCGTGGAGCCGCCCTGGATTTTACCGCCGGTGAACATGTCCAGCACGCCCCGGGCGGTGCGGATCCAGTCCACGCCCTTGTGCTTATAAAAGCGCTTGTCCTCAATGGCCACGGTGGCGTGAATCAGGTCCTCCGGGATGTCGGTATAGCTCACCCACACCCGGTTTTCATCCCCGTGGAGGGTCTGCAGCGCCGTGCGCTCACCGGTGTCCGGGTCATAATAGTACATGGTGGTGGTCAGGTTCATGGAAACGTCCGCCAGGTTCAGTTCCGTCTGGGGCATAATCACAGCCTGGATATATACCACCGCGAAGCAGGCCAAAAAGGCGCTGGTAGCAATGCCGATCAGGAGCAGTGTCCCAATCACCCGGCCCACCCTGCGCGCCGTGCTGTTGTTTCGTCTTCTGGGATTTCGTGTGGTTTCTGCCAAGACAACACCTCCAAGCTCGCTTACGCGCTTGTTGTTTTCCCATTATAGCACAGTATCTCAGTTTGTCCATCCCATAATTTTACATTTTAAGGGGCGTCGCAAGCCAATGCCTTTTCTGCCAATAATTTTTCCTGGGGGACACTATTGCTTTTTTTTTATTTTCAGGGTACAATAGAGTGCACAAAGGAGGCGTGGCTGATGAGTGAAGAATTTGGTGGAAATTTCGTCACCATTACCGATGAAGAGGGTAATGAGCTGGATTTAGAGCATCTGCATACACTGGAGTATAACGGCCAGATTTACATGGCTTTCTTTCCCGCCATTGAGGAGTCCCAGGATGCCTCCGACGCCTCCGAAGAAGAGGAGACAGGTCTCATCATTCTCAAGGTCATTGAGGAAAACGGCGAGGAGTTCCTCTCCACGCTGGACAGCGACGAGGAGCTGGAGTCCATTTATGATCAATTCATGGCGTCCCTCTTTGAAGACGAGGGCGAGGACTGATTGAAACATCCCACCCTGCTCGGTGCGTGACAAACCCTTTTAAACCCACATCTTTAAAACGGGATGCCGCCTCGCGACGCGGTTTGCAGGCCTCCCGGGCAGTGCCCGGACGTTGGAAGCAATAAAACGAAGCGGAGGCAACCCACCTGCCATCTGTGCAGGTTTTAATCGGGTTTGCACGGCCAGGGCGGGGCTGAACAACAAATGGAGCGCCGGAGCAACTGCTCCGGCGCTCTTCCTTTTTCCGTCCGCGGCGGAGGTTATTCTTTTTGAAAGCAGGCCCGGATGTCGCCCACAATATAGAGTGAGCCAAAGGCGCACACGGCGCCCTCAGGGCCGGCCTGGCGGACGGCCTCGGCCACGCCCTCCCGGGTCGCGCCGCACACCGTCACGGGCTTCCCGAACCCCTTCAGCAGCTCCGCCAGCGTCTCGGCCGCCAGGGCCCGGGGGCTCGGCGGCGTGACCACGACATAGCGCGCGATCAGCGGGTCGATGGCGGCGAACATCGCCGGGTAGTCCTTGTCCGCCATCACACCGGCCAAGGCGGTCACCTGGCGGCCGGGCAGGTACTCCCTCAGATTTTGGGCCAGGGCCTCCACGCACTGGGGGTTGTGCCCGCCGTCCACCAAAAAGAGCGGCGCGCGGGACAAAACCTCAAACCGGCCCGGCCAGGTGGCCCGGGCCAGCCCGGCGCGCATCGCGTCCTCCCCGATGCGCCAGCCCTTCTCCCGCAGCAGCCTCATGGTGGTGAGGGCCACCGCGGCGTTGCGCCGCTGGTGGACGCCCAAAAGGGAGAGGGACAGGCCCTCCAGGCCGTCCCAGTCAAAGGTCTGCCCGTCCAGGCTGTGCCGGCGGGGGACAATTCCCTCCACGCTCACCGGGATCAGGCGGGCACCCGCCCGCAGGCAGGCAGAGCGGAAGACGGCCTCTACCGACGGCGCCTGGGGATAGAGCACCACATCGCCGCCCGGCTTGATGATGCCCGCCTTGGCGGCGGCAATCTGCTCTATCGTGTCCCCCAGCTCACGGGTGTGGTCCAGTCCGATGGCGGTGATAACCGCCGCCTCCGGCGTGGAGATGACGTTGGTGCTGTCCAGCGCGCCGCCCAGGCCCGCCTCCAGTACCACGATATGGCAGCCGCTGTGCAAAAAGTAGAGAAACGCCAGGGCGGTGATGAGCTCAAACTCGGTGGGCGGGTCCCCCATGGCGTCGGCAATGGGGCGGATCCGCCCCATCAGCGCGCCCAGCGTCGCGTCGGGGATCATCTCCCCGTCCACCCGGGCCCGCTCGTGAAAACAGCGCAGGTAAGGCGAGGTGTAGAGCCCCGTCCGATACCCGGCGGCCCGGAGCATGGCGGCGCACATGGCGGCCACGCTCCCCTTGCCGTTGGTGCCCGCCACATGGACAAACCGCAGCTGCTCCTGGGGGTTGCCCAGGGCGTCCAAAAGCGCCCGGGTCCGGTCCAGCCCAAGGCGGCTGCCCAGCCAGGACCTGTCGTGGATGTAGGCGATGGCCTCTTCTCCCGTCATGGTTCTCACTCCACTGTCACCGATTTGGCCAGGTTGCGCGGCTTGTCGATGTCACAACCCCGCATGAGGGCCACGTAATAGGCAAATAGCTGCAGGGGCACCACATCCAAAGAGGGCAGCAGCATGGGGTGGGTGTCGGGCACCAGAATGGCGGCGTCCACCGTCTTTTTCATCTCTTCTCCCCTGCTCTGCGTGGTGAGCCCCACTACGTCGGCCCCCCGGGACTTCACCTCCACCACGTTGTTCATCAGCTTCTCGAACAGCTGGCCGTAGCTGGCCAGGGCGATGACCAGGGTACCGTCCTCAATGAGAGAGATGGTGCCGTGCTTCAGCTCGCCCGCCGCGTAGGCCTCCGAGTGGATATAGGAGATTTCCTTCAACTTGAGAGAGCCCTCCAGGCCCACCGCGTAGTCGATGTTCCGCCCGATGAAGAAGACGGAGCTATGATTAAAGTAGATGGAGGCGTAATATTGGATGGCCTCCCGGTCCTCCAGAAGCGTTTCCAGCTTGCTAGGGATGAGGAGCAGCTCATTTACAATCGCGGCGTATTCCTCCTCCGACATGGTCCCCAGCAGCTCGGCCAGCCGCAGGGTGAGCAGGTAGACCACCGCCAGCTGGGTGGAGTACGCCTTGGTGGTGGCCACCGCGATCTCGGGGCCCGCCCAGGTGTAGACCACATCGTCGGACTCCCGGGCGATGGTGGAGCCCACCACGTTGACGATGGAGACCGTGCGGGCGCCAAGGCGCTTGGCCTCCCGCATGGCGTGCAGGGTGTCCAGGGTCTCGCCCGACTGGCTGATGATGATGGCCAGGGTCTTGTCGCTGACAATGGGGTCGCAGTACCGGGACTCCGACGCCAGGGCCACCTCCACCGGCTTGCGCAGGGTCTTTTCCATGGTGTACTTCGCTACCATGCCCACATGGTAGGAGGAGCCGCAGGCGATGACATAGATCTTATCCAGGCCCCTTACATACTCCGGGGTGAGGCTAAACTCGTCCAGCACCACGCGCCCGTCATGAATGCGGGGAAACACCGTGTCCCGGATGGCCCGGGGCTGCTCCATGATCTCCTTGAACATAAAGTGCTCATAGCCGCCCTTTTCGGCGGCGGAGATCTCCCAGTCCACATGGCAGAGCTCCTTCTCCACCGGCTGGAGGTAGGAGTC
>CAYPZF010000135.1:0-3783 GCA_964415275.1 uncultured Oscillospiraceae bacterium
CCACTCCCTTACCGTGCGCCCGAACCCGGCCGATTTGCGCCGGCGCACCCTCTCCCAGCTGGCCCAGTATCTCGCCTGCGGGCTGGACCCGGCGCGCAATACCCTGTTTATTCAGAGTCATATCCCCGCCCACGCCGAGCTGGGTTGGGTGCTCAACTGCTACACGATGTTCGGGGAGCTCTCCCGTATGACCCAGTTTAAGGATAAGGCCGCCAAAAATGAAGAGAATATCAACGGGGGCCTGTTCACTTACCCTGCCCTTATGACCGCCGACATCCTCCTCTATCAGGCCGACTATGTGCCTGTGGGGGAGGATCAGAAGCAGCATGTGGAGCTTGCCCGCAATGTGGCCAAGCGCTTTAACGGCGTCTACGGTGAGGTGTTCAAGCTGCCGGAGCCCTATATCCCCAAGGTGGGCGCCCGCATTATGTCCCTGGCCGACCCCACCAGCAAAATGTCGAAATCGGAGGACGCCGACACCGGCCGTGTCTGCCTGATGGACAAGCCGGAGGACATTATGCGGACCTTCAAGCGGGCGGTGACCGACAGCGAGACCAGCGTGCGCTACGATCAGGCGGCCAAGCCCGGCGTCTCCAATCTGATGACCATCTACGCCGCCGCCACAGGCAGGACCTACGGGGAAATCGAGGCGGAGTTTGCCGGTCAGGGGTACGGGGCCTTCAAATCCGCCGTGGGCGAGGCCGTGGTGGAGCTCCTCCGCCCCATCCGGGAGGAGAGTACGCGGCTGCTGGGCGACAAGAGCCATCTGGAGGCGGTCTACCGCGCGGGGGCGGAGAAGGCCGGCTACGCAGCCAATAAAACCCTGCGCAAGGTGCATAAAAAGGTGGGCCTGCTCGCCCGCTGACCGTAGAAGGCGTGATGACATGAATATGGAAGTAAAGATCATCGGATGGGCGGCTGCCGCACTCCTCACCGCGCTGGCGATTTCTTTTACCGCCACGCCGGTGGTTAAGGCGCTGGCCCAGAGAGTTGGCGCCATGGATGTCCCCAAGGACGACCGGAGGATGCACGAGCGCCCCATCGCCCGTATGGGCGGACTGGCCATCTTTTTCGGCTTCATGTTCAGCGTGCTCATCTTTGTCCCGGTCACGGCCCCGCTGCGCGGGCTTCTTCTGGGCGCAGTCATCATTGTGGTGCTCGGCGTCCTGGACGATATCTACTCGCTGCCCGCGGCGTTCAAGTTTGCGGTGCAAATCATAGCCGCCCTAATGGCGGTCCAGGCCGGAAACGTGGTGGAGGTGGTCTCCAACCCAAACATTTTCAGCAGCAACCCCTACTGGGAGCTGGGTATCCTCTCGGTGCCCCTGACCATCATCTGGATTGTGGCCATCACCAACGCGGTGAACCTCATCGACGGGCTGGACGGCTTGGCGGTGGGGGTGTCCACCATCAGCTCCATGACCCTTCTGGTCATCGCCCTGCTGGTGAGCGAGGCCGATGTGGTCATGCTCATGGCCGCTCTGTCGGGCGCCTGCATCGGCTTTATGCCCTATAACCTGAACCCCGCGAAAATTTTTATGGGGGACACGGGCTCCACCTTCCTAGGCTATGTTCTGGCGGTGGTGTCCATCCAGGGCCTCTTCAAGTTTTACACCATCATCTCCTTCGCGGTGCCGTTTCTTATGCTGGGACTGCCTATTTTCGACACCTGCTTTGCCTTTTTCCGGCGCATCGCCCGCGGACAGAGCCCCATGCACGCCGACCGCAGTCACGTCCACCACCGGCTCATTGATATGGGGTTTAGCCAAAAGCAGGCGGTGGCGGTGCTCTATGTGATCAGCGCCATACTGGGCCTCTCCGCCGTGGTGCTCACCACCAGCGGCGAGATTAAGGCCATGCTGTTTTTGCTGGCCCTCTGCGTGGCCGGCGGCATGGCGGTCCACACCTTTTTTCACAGCGGCGACAGGAAGAAGCCGGGCGGCGGCAATCAGGACGCGGCCCAGGGGAAGGGGGAGGATGCGCCGTGAGAGTCATGACCATCTTTGGCACCCGGCCGGAGGCCGTGAAAATGGCCCCGCTGGTGCGGGAGTTGGCCCGCCGGCCGGAATTTGAAAGCCTCTGCTGTGTCACTGCCCAGCACCGTCAGATGTTGGATACGGTGCTGGATATTTTTCGTATTCGGCCGGATTATGATTTGGATATCATGGAGCCCCGGCAAACCCTGGCCACCATCACCAGCAAAACGCTGCTGGGGCTGGAGTCCGTCCTTCAGGAGGCCAAGCCCGACCTGGTGCTGGTCCATGGCGACACCTCCACCACCTTCGCGGGGGCCCTGGCGGCTTATTACCATCAGATTCCCGTGGGGCACGTGGAGGCCGGCCTGCGCACCGGGGACCGGTACTCCCCCTTCCCGGAGGAGCTCAACCGCGTTCTGGTGGGGGACATCGCCGCGCTCCACTTCTGCCCCACGGCGGCCAACCGGGACAACCTCCGCCGGGAGGGGATCACCCGGGGGGTGTTTCTCACGGGCAATACGGTGATTGACGCCATGAAGACCACCGTAGTCAAGGACTACCGGTTTGCGACGGCGCTTTTGAACCGCCTGGACTACATAGGCCGGAAGGTGTTGCTGGTTACCTGTCACCGGCGGGAGAACTACGGCGCGCCTATGGCGCAAATCATGACCGCTTTGCGCCGTGTTGCCGACGCATATCCGGAGGTGGAGCTGGTCTACCCCGTCCACCTGTCCCCCACGGTGCGGGAGGCGGCGGGACGGCACCTGTCCAACCATCCGCGCATCCACCTCATTGAGCCTCTGGACGTGGAGGAGATGCATAACCTGATGGCCAAGGCCTACCTGGTCCTCACCGACTCCGGCGGCCTTCAGGAGGAGGCCCCCGCCTTGGGCAAGCCGGTGCTTGTCCTGCGGCGGGAGACCGAGCGGCCCGAGGCGGTGACGGCGGGCACGGTCAAGCTGGCCGGGACCGAGGAGCAGGCGATTTTTGACATGGCGTCGGAGCTCATTGAGCGTCCGGCCTCCTACGCGGCCATGGCCCGCGCCGTCAATCCCTACGGAGACGGCAACGCCTGCCGGCGGATCGCCGATGCCGTTGCCTGGCACTTTGGCCTGCGGACTGAGCCGCCTGAGGAATTCTGTTGATTGAACGGGCGCGGGAGCGCCCTGTGCCGCGTACGGATGCCAAAGAAGGGGGGAAAGCGGCGTGGAGCGGAAAAACCGCACGGTCATCGCGCTGGTCATCGCCACTGTCATTGTGGCGGCGGTGCTGTCCAGCTTTGGCCTGCCCATGCTCACCGGGTCCCCCCCGCGGGTGGAGCTGCCCGACATCTCCGCCCCGGCGGGCGAGAGCGATGGCCCGGGTGGGGAGAACGGCCTGAAAAACAGCGGCTTTGTGAGGGTGGATGTGACGCCTGAGACCGTTCAGAACGTGATCGCCACCCTAGACCGCCCGGCCAGCTATTACCGTGAGATTACGGTGGAGCACATTTGGGGCGAGGAGGAGGACGCGCGCGGCGTGACCCATATCAGCGTTTGGGCCGCCGATGGGTACACGTATTCCGATGCTGTTTTGCCCGGCGGGCTTGTCCAGCATACTCTGGTGGACGGGACGGTCCGATACCTCTGGTATGGAAACGACCAGAAGTGGCACGCGCGTTCCGCGGATGAAAAGAGCGCGGATATAGAGGCCCAGCACATCCCAAGCTATGAGGATGTACTGGAGCTGGAGCAGTCCGCCATCACCGGCACCGGCTACGAGCTGCTGGGGGAGTTCTCCTGCATATATATAGAGGTGGAGGAGGAGA
>CAYPZF010000136.1:0-3768 GCA_964415275.1 uncultured Oscillospiraceae bacterium
CTGGAACACATCCTGCCAAAGGTACAAAAACCCGCCCGCTATACGGGCGGAGAGTATCTCTCCGTGGTCAAAGATCCGGAAACCGTGGACATCCGCGTGGCCCTTTGCTTTCCCGACACCTATGAAATCGGCATGTCCAACCTGGGCGTGCGCATTCTCTACGGTATGATGAACGCCATGGAGGGGGTCTGGTGTGAGCGGGTCTTTGCCCCCTGGGGCGATATGGAGGAGCAAATGCGTTTGCAGGGGCTTTCGCTCTACGGCCTGGAGAGCGGGGACGCCGTCTCCGACTTCGACATTGTGGCGTTCTCTCTGGGGTACGAGCTATCGTATACCAACCTGCTCAATATGCTGGATTTGTCCGGCCTCCCCCTGCGGACGGCCGACCGGGGCCAGCTCTCCCCGCTTGTCATTGCCGGCGGCACCTGTGCCTATAACCCGGAGCCCCTGGCCCCCTTTGTGGACATTTTTGTCCTGGGCGAGGTTGAGTAGGTTACGGTAGAGCTGCTCCAGCTCTACCGTCAGGCAAAAAATGAGGAGTGGAGCAAGGCGGAGTTCCTCGCCTCCTCCGCTCAAATCCCCGGCCTCTACGTCCCCTCCCTCTACGAGGTCTCCTACCGGGAGGATGGCACCGTGGCCGCCATTGTCCCCCGGCAGGGCGCCCCCCATGTGGTAACCAAGCGCATTGTACAGGACCTCAACACCTCTTATTATCCGGTGGAAACCATCATCCCCTCCACCGAAATTGTCCACGACCGGGTCATGCTGGAGCTGTTTCGGGGCTGTATCCGGGGTTGCCGGTTCTGCCAGGCGGGGTATGTCTATCGTCCCGTGCGCACCAAGGACCCGGACTTGCTGGTGGAGCAGGGCATCGCCGCCTGCAAGGCCTCCGGCTATCAGGAGATGACCCTCTCCTCGTTGTCCACCAGCGACTACCAGCCCCTCACCGGACTATGCGACCGGCTGCTGGACTGGTGCGAGCCCAACCAGGTCTCCCTCTCTCTGCCCTCTCTGAGGGTGGACAACTTCTCCATGGCGCTCATGGAGCGGCTTCAGCATGTCCGAAAAAGCAGCCTCACCTTCGCCCCTGAGGCCGGGACCCAGCGGTTGCGGGACGCCATCAATAAAAACGTCACGGAGGAGGATCTGCTGCGCTCCTGCGCCATCGCCTTCTCCGGCGGCTGGAGCACGGTCAAGCTCTACTTTATGCTCGGCCTGCCCACCGAGACCGATGAGGACGTGCTGGGCATTGCCGACCTGGCGCAAAAGGTCTACTGGACCTGGCGGGAGCACACCCCCAACCGCAGCCGCGGCGTGCGCGTCACGGTATCCACCGCCTGTTTTGTACCCAAGGCCCACACCCCGTTTCAGTGGGAGGGGCAGGTGGACCGCCAGGAGTACCTGCGCCGTGTCACCCTGCTGCGGAGCCACATGCGCAACAAGTCCATCACCTACAGCTGGCATGACCCGGAAACCAGCTTTTTAGAGGCCGTCCTAGCCCGGGGCGACCGCCGCCTGGCCGACGCCGTTGAGACGGCATGGCGGCAGGGTGCCAAGTTTGACGCCTGGAGCGAGTGCTTTTCTCTGGACCGCTGGCTGGCGGCGCTGGAGGCCCATGGTTTGGACCCCGCCTTCTACGCCAACCGCGTCCGGCGGCGGGACGAGCTTTTCCCCTGGCAGGTGCTCTCCTCCGGTGTGGACCCCGCCTTTCTCTGGAAAGAGCGGGAGGCCTGCTACGCCGGTATCATCACGCTGGACTGCCGGGCAAAGTGCACCGGCTGCGGCGCCAGCCGCCTGCTCACGGAAGGGGGAACCTGCGATGCCTAACCAGCGGCTCCATTTTTCCAAAAAAGGCACCGCCCGCTTTATCTCCCATCTGGACCTGATGCGCACATTCCAGCGGGCGTTTCAGCGGGCCGGTCTCTCGGTCCGGCATACCGAGGGCTTTAACCCCCACGCCTTTGTCTCCATCCTGCTCCCCCTCTCGGTGGGCTATTCCAGCCAATGTGAGCTCCTGGAATTCGGCCTGCTGGGGGACACCCCCAAGGAGGAGGTGCCGGCCCGCATGAACCGGGTGCTCCCCGCCGGCATTACCGTGCACAGCTGCTACGACGGCGGCCGGCCGGCCAAAGAGCTGGCCCTGGTCAACTACATTGTCACCATGGACTACCCCGACGGCATTCCCCCGGGCACTGAGGCCGCCCTGCGCGGCCTGCTGGACCAGGAGCGGCTGGTCATCGCAAAGAAGAGCAGGAAGGCGAAGTCGGGGGAAACCAAAGTGGACCTGATTCCGCTCATCAAGCGCTGTACTGTGGCCGCCGGCCAAAACACGGTGACGCTGGACGCCCTGCTCAAGGCCCAAAACCCCGGCCTCAACCCCGCCCTCATCTTATCCGCGCTGGAGCTCCACCTGCCCGCCTTCTCCCCGGCCCTCTCCACCTTCCACCGCAAGGCATTTCTGGATGAGGCCCAGGCCGTGTTTCGATGACCCACCCACTTTTCCCGCACGATGGAGGTACGGTACATGAAAAAAAGGATCGTTGTAGTGCTTTTGCTGGCCTGCGCCGTCTTAGGCGGTCTGGCCGCCCTGGCCTCCGGAGGCTCCTCTGGGGACCCCCTCATTTCCCTCAGCTACCTCACCGATACATTCCTGCCCCAGCTGCTTGGCAAGGCAGAGGCCCAGGCCGACGCGGGCACCAAGCCGGATTATGACGCCGCCCAAGGCAGGCTGGACGCCGAGGCCGCCCGTCTGGAGGCCGGCGCCGGGCTCTACGACGGCTGGAGTCAGTCCGATGCGTTTGTCCCGCTCACCTGCCGGCGGGGCGATGTCCTCCGTCTCTCCCCCGGCTCCGGCCTGCTTTTTCTGGCCGGCTCCGCCTCCTCGGCGGCCGACGGCGGCGAGGTCATCGACGTGACCGCCGGAAGCGCGGCGGCCGGATTCGGCGCGCTCTCCCCCAACCACCGCTATCTCTCCGGAGAGAACGCGGTGACCGCCGTGACAGTGCTGTCCGACGCCGTTTCGATGGCCCCCCAGGGATACTACGATCTGGTCCCCGGCGCCTGGGGGGAGACAGTCACCCCCTTCACCGACCTTTTGAGCACCGCCTGGTACTATGACGACGTACACTATGTCTATGGCGCCGGTCTCTTCAACGGGGTGAGTGAAACCGCCTTCGCTCCCACCGCCAGTATGACCCGCGCCATGCTGGCCACCACACTCTTCCGTCACGCGGGCGCCCCGGCGGGGGCCTGGGATCAGGACGCTGTTTTCATTGACGTGCCGGGGGATGCCTGGTTCCACAACGCGGTGGGCTGGGCCGCGGCCTGCGGGATTGTCAACGGCATGGGGGACCAGCTCTACGCCCCCAACAACAATGTGACCAGAGAGCAGATGGTGACGATGCTCTGCCGTTACGCCGCGCACACCGGCCGCAGCACCGCGGCCTCGGGCACGCTGGATGCCTTCCCAGACCAGAGCAAGGTCTCCGAATGGGCCGTCAGCGCCATGGCCTGGGCTGTGGACTCCGGCATCGTAGGCGGCCGGGATGACGGCTCACTGGACCCCGGCGGGACAGCCAGCCGGGCCGAGGTGTCCGCTATGCTGCGCCGTTTTTCCGCGCTTTCCTCCTGACCGCGCACCCATTGGAAAGACCCGCATAAGATGAATTGAGCACGCTATCCGCGTGTCTCCATCTTATTTAGGAGGTCCTTCTCTATGTGTGGTAATACTGGTTGGGGTGGAGGCGGCTGCCTCTGGATCATCATCCT
>CAYPZF010000137.1:0-3766 GCA_964415275.1 uncultured Oscillospiraceae bacterium
CGGGCAAGACCACCACCCTGTACGCCATTTTGAGGGAGCTCAACTCCATCGGCCGCAACATCATCACCATTGAGGACCCGGTGGAGTACCGCCTGAACGGTGTCAACCAGTCTCAGGTCAACGTCAAGGCGGGGTACACCTTTGCCAACGGCCTGCGCTCCATCCTGCGTCAGGACCCGGACATTATTATGATCGGTGAGATCCGCGACGCGGAGACCGCCGAGATTGCCGTGCGCGCCGCCATCACCGGGCACCTGGTTCTGAGCACCATCCACACCAACGACGCGGTGTCCACCATCTCCCGCCTCATGGATATGGGCATCGAGCCGTACATGGTCTCCAGCTCTATGGTTGGGGTCATCGCCCAGCGCCTGGTGCGCAAGATTTGCCCCAACTGCCGGCAATCCTACTCACCCAGCAGCGGCGAAAAGAAGGTCCTGGGCATTGAGGACGATGAAACGCTGCTCTACCGGGGCAGGGGCTGCGCCGCCTGCGGCAACTCCGGCTACAAGGGGCGCACCGCCATCCACGAAATCCTGCCCATGTGGGAGGAAATCAAGGAGGCCATCGACACCGGCGTGCCCATGGTGGACATCCAAAAGCGCGCCCAGACGATGGGCATGATTACCCTGCGCGACAGCTGCCGGGACCTGGTGCTCGGCGGGCAGACCTCCATGGACGAACTGCTGCGCATCACCTTCTCCATTGATTGAGGGGGACTGTTGATATGGACATCCAACGTTATCTGGCGCAGGCGGCGGAGGAAAAGGCCTCCGACCTGCACATTACAGTGGGCGAGCCTCCCATTCTGCGCATCGACGGCGAGCTGGTCCCCGTTGGCGAGGCACCTCTTTCTCCGGCCGACACCCTGGAGCTGACCAGGCAGGTGACGGGCGACCAGTTCGCCGCCCTGGAGCGCGCGGGCGAGCTGGACCTCTCCATGGGCGTCAAGGGCCTGGGCCGTTTCCGGGTCAACGCGTACCGCCAGCGGGGCAGCTACGGCATGGCCCTGCGTGTGGTGCACAACAAAATCCCCGCGCTGGAGGAGCTGGGCCTGCCCTCCGTGGTCAATGAGCTGACGCGCAAGCAGCGCGGCCTGATTCTGGTCACCGGCCCCACCGGCTCGGGCAAGTCCACCACCCTGGCCTCCATGATTGACCTCATCAATATAGAGCGCAGCTGCCATATCATCACCCTGGAGGACCCCATCGAGTACCTGCACCAGCACAAGAAGAGCATGGTGAACCAGCGCGAGGTGGGCAGCGACACCATGAGCTTCGGCAACGGCCTGCGCGCCGCCCTGCGTGAGGACCCCGACGTCATCCTGGTGGGCGAGATGCGGGACCTCGACACCATCTCCATTGCCATCACCGCGGCCGAAACCGGCCACCTGGTGCTCTCCACGGTGCACACCATGGGCGCCGCCAGCACCGTGGACCGCATTGTGGACATCTTCCCCCCGCACCAGCAGACCCAGGTGCGGGTCCAGCTGTCCGGGGTGCTCAACGGCATCATCTCCCAGCAGCTCATTCAGAGGGCGGACAGGAAGGGCCGTGTGGGCGCCTTCGAGGTCATGATTGCCACCACCGCCATCCGCAACCTCATCCGGGAGGGCAAAACCCACCAGATTCAGTCCAACCTGCAGACCGGGGCCAAGTTCGGCATGCAGACCATGGACAACGCCCTGCTGGACCTCTACCGCAGGAAGCTCATTTCCAGAGACGCCACCCTGACCTACAGCTACGATTACAACTACGTCAGGACCCAGCTTTGATGTTGAGGTGCGTGACACCGCGCCTGAATCAGTGAGGTGACCCGGATATGCCAATATTTCATTTTAAAGCCATGACCGCGAAGGGCATCGTGAAGGAGGGCAGCGAGTCCGCCGCCTCCTATGCCGAGCTGGTTTCCCGGCTGCGCCAGCGCCAATACTTCCCGCTGGAGATCACCGAGGCCGTCACCGGTAAGGAAATCGGCACGCTGCCGGTCTTCGGCCGTGTGGGGGTCAAGCAGCTGGCGGTGTACTGCCGTCAGTTCGCCGTGATGCTGGGCGCCGGCGTCACCATTGTGGGGTGTCTCGACATTCTGCGGCAGCAGACCCAGAACAGGCGCCTGCGGGACGCCACCGCCGTGCTGTACGAGGATGTGCAGAAGGGCCTCATGCTCTCCGAATCCCTGAGAAAGCGGGACGACATCTTCCCCGACCTCATGATTCAGATGGTACAGGCGGGCGAAACCAGCGGCAGCCTCGACCTGGTCATGTCCCGGGTGGCGGTGCACTACGAAAAGGAGAATAAAATCAACGCCCGGGTGAAAAGCGCCATGGTCTATCCCGCCGTGCTGGCCGTGGTCTGCGTGTGCGTGGTTGTTTTCCTGCTCACCAACGTTATGCCCACCTTCGTCGGCATGTTTGAGGGCAGCAACATCCCCCTGCCCGGCGCCACCCAGGTGCTGCTGGCCATCAGCGACGCGCTGCGTACCCGCTGGTACCTGTTCCTGCTGATCCTCTTTGCGGCCGTCTACATCTTCCGGCGGTACGCCGGCACCGAGGGCGGCCGGATGGTGCTCGACCGGTGGAAGCTGCGCCTGCCCGTGGTCAAGGGCCTGGTCCGAAAGACGGCCAGCGCCCGGTTCGCCCGGACCATGTCCACCATGCTGGTCAGCGGCATCCCGCTGCTCCAGGCCATGGAGGACACCGCCGGCGCGGTGGGCAACGCCGCCGTGGCCCAGGGCATCCTAGACGCCCGGGAGAACGTGCGCAAGGGCGCGCCCCTGTCGGTCCCCATCCGCAAGATGGATATTTTCCCGCCCATGGTGCCCAGCATGATTGAGATTGGCGAGGAATCGGGCACCCTGGACGAGGTGCTGGACAAAACAGCCGGCATTTACGACGAGGAGGTGGATATCGAGGTCCAGCGGATGCTCTCCCTCATGGAGCCTTTGATGATCGTCGTCATGGCTCTCATCGTGGGATTCATCGTCATTGCTATGATGCTGCCTATGTTCGGGATGCTCCAAACGGTATAATTCATAGAATTTTGGAAAAAAATTTGGAACATGTTGACGAAGCGGGCCCGCTGCACGTATAATAATGTTGCCATAGCCGGGGGCGTCCCCGGCCGGTCCAAAAAAAGATAAGAGTGGGTTATAGAAAGGTAGAAGTGAGAGGAATGATTCAGTTTTTTAGGAAAAGACTCAACAAAAAGGGCTTCACCCTGATTGAGCTCATCGTGGTCATCGCGATCCTCGCCATCCTGGCGGCCATCGCAATCCCGGCGTATTCCAGCTACAAGGAAAATGCAGCCGTTGCGGCAGATGCGGCAACGTGCAAAGTAATCTATGATGCGGCATTGATGGCATATGCGTCAAGTAACGGCACGGCCAATCCCACAAATGCTACCGTATATTTGCTGCTTGACAAAACACCTGTGGCCAAGCAAAGTGGGCAAACATTCGCTATTAACTGGCACGCAAGTAATGTTGGAGAGTTAATCAATGTCACATGTGGTACCGCTGCTAAATATCCCAGCTAATAACCCCGCTCCAGGGACATAACCAAGATAACAGTTCAACCGAACCATCCGGCCCGCTGGACCTCGAGGTCCAGCGGATGCTCCAAACGGTATCATTAAGAGGATCTTGGGGAAAGTCCGGAATATATTGACGAAACAGGTCCGCTGCACGTATAATGAGGTTGCCACAGCTGGGGCGTCCCCGGCCGGTCTAAAAAAGATAAGAGTGGGTATAGAAAGGCGGAAGTGAGAGG
>CAYPZF010000138.1:0-3764 GCA_964415275.1 uncultured Oscillospiraceae bacterium
GTTCTCCACAAGGCCCAGCACCGGCACCTCCATGAGCTCGGCCATCTTCATGGCCTTGGCCACGATCATGCCCACCAGTTCCTGGGGAGAGGTCACCACCACGATGCCGTCCAAGGGGAGGGACTGGAACACGGTGAGGGGCACGTCTCCGGTGCCGGGGGGCATATCGACAAACATATAGTCCAGGTCGCCCCAAATCACTTCGCTCCAGAACTGCTGCACCATCTGGGAGACGATGGGCGCGCGCCAGATGACGGGGTCGGTCTCGTTCTTGGTGATCAGGTTCAGAGACATCACCTCCAGGCCGGTCTTTGTGGTGACCGGGTAGATCCCCTTGTCGTCAAAGGAGGCCTGCCCGCGCAGGCCAAAGGTCTTGGGGATGGAGGGGCCGGTGACGTCGGCGTCCAGCACGCCGACCGCGTGGCCGCGCCGCCGCATGGCCACCGCCAGGGAGGCGGTCACCAGGCTCTTGCCCACGCCCCCCTTGCCGCTCACCACGGCGACTACCTTGCCAATGCGGGAGAGGATGTTGCCGGGAACACGGAAATCCTCCGGGTTGCTGCGTTCCCCGCAGGTCTCGCCGCAGGAGGAGCAATCATGGGTACAATCTTCAGACATATTTTTACGCTTCCTTTCTTTTGCGTCTCACGGCGCTTATTTATAGGTGTAGCTTCCCCCGCCGATAAACTCCCGGAGGAGCGAATCCTTCGGGACCAGAGCGGGATCAATGGGCTCAAAGCATTCAAAGGCATCAATGAGCTCCAGCAGCTCGGGGCGGCGCTGGTTCTCCTCGGGCACCGCCTCCAGCAGGGGCTTCGCGTAGTTCCTCATCACCGACACCTCGTAGCGCAGGGAGGAGTCAAGGATGATATTCGCCCTCTGCTTGAAGGGTGAGATATAGAGCTTTTCTCCCCGGCGGACGGTGGCCCACATGTCCAGCGTGGTGGACACATCGGTGCCCCGGAAGTTATAGTCCCGCACCGCCCTGCGGGTCAGCCGCATCCAGGTCCCCTTAAAGCGCAGGGCCTCCCCCTCCCTGACGTCGGACCGAGCCGAGATATACAGCCCGGTGGCCTCAGGGTGGCGGCCCGCGATGTCGTCATTCAGAGCGTGAATGCCCTCAAAGATGACAATCTCGTTGCGCTCCAGCCTCAGTCGGCGGCCCCGGCTGTCGTTGCGCATCTGCCGCGCGAACTCAAACTTGGGGGCCACAATCTCCTCCCCCCGGGCCAGCGCGGTGAAGTGCGCGTCCAGCAGCTCGGTGTCCAGCACCCGGGGGGACTCGTAGTCAATGCTCCCGTCCTCGGTGCGCGGGGCGGTTTTTGGGTTGAGGGTGCGGAAATAATTGTCCAGGGAGACGGTGTGGGTGTTGACCCCCCGCCGCTTCAGCTCCTCCGCCAGCTTGAGTGCCGTGGTGGTTTTCCCCGACCCGGAGGGTCCGGAGAGAAAGACGATGGGGCTCTTGTGCATGTTGTCGATGATGCGGCATGCCGCGACCTCCGCCCGCTCCTGATAAATTTGGTCGCACTCTTCTAAAAACCCTATCACGTCTGTTCTGATACGGTTGTTGATCTCCGCTAGTTGATAGACCATACGATCCGCTCCTTTTCCTCTATAATATGAGCAATCATCCGGATATACTCTTGGGGATATTTGGGGTTGGCCCGGCGGACAATCTGTCTGCCGTCCGCCCAGACCAGTTTGGTCATGCCGCCCGCGCCCAGGGACAAGACAGAGTGCAGTTCCTCCATCATGCAGATGTTGTAAATGCTCTCGGTGCCGGGCAGACACCATCCCACGTTTTCAAAGGATCCGGACATAAATTTCTGACGGTAGAGATAGTAGGGGACATAGCCCGCCCGGCCGAGGGTCTCCCAGGCGTAGTCCAGCATCTCGGCCACCGCCGCGCCGTCGGGCAGCGTGTCCCTGGCCTCCATCAGTTTCGCCCCGCGTTTGAGGGCCAGGGTGTGGACGGTGATGTTTTCGGGCGCCAGCGCCAGCACCGTGTCCAGAGAGGCCCGGAAGGTCCTCTCCGTGTCCTGGGGCAGCCCCGCGATCAAATCCATATTCACCACAGGGAAACCCGCCCGGCGCACCAGCGCGCAGGCCGCCAGGGTGTCCTCCGGGCTGTGGGCGCGGCCCATGGCCCGCAGGACGCGCGCCTCCATGGACTGGGGGTTGACCGATACCCGGTCTCCCCCCCGGGCCCGGATGGCCATCAGCTTCTCCGCCGTGATGGTGTCGGGCCGGCCGGCCTCCACAGTAAACTCCACGCACTGGGAGAGATCGAAGGCGGACCCCAGCCGTGCCATCAGCGCGTCCAGCTGCGCCGCTGTCAGGGTGGTGGGTGTTCCGCCCCCGACATACACCGTGCGCACCATCCGCCCCGCCCGGCGCAGCGCGGCGCCGGCGGCGTCTATCTCCGCGAAGAGGGCCTCCAGGTACGGCTCCACCAGCGAGAGGGTGCGCCCCACATCGGAAGAGACAAAGGAGCAATACGCGCACCGGGTGGGGCAGAAGGGGATGCCCACATACAGGGAGATATGCTCCGGCCCCAGCGCCTTCTTAGTCGCCAAGGCAGCCCCGGCGCAGTCCATGGCCAGCCGCCGCCGCAGGGGGGACACCCGGTACACGTCCCGCAGCATGGCCTCGGCCTCTTTTGCCGTGGCGCCGGCCTCAATGGCCCGGGTGGGCAGCTTCACCGGCCGCACCCCCGTAAGCGCGCCCCAGGGCGGCTCCTGTCCCAGCAGCTCCACCGCCGCCCGGTAAAAGGCCCGCTTCACTCCGTGGCGCAGGGCGCGCTCCCGCGCTTCCGGCCCCTCCCCCGTATCCAGCGGAATCCGGCACACCCGGCGGCAGGTCTCTCCCCGCCAGGAGACGGAGGCCGACGCGGTGGCCCATTTCTTCCCTAGGGAGAGGGCAAGCGCCGCCGCCGCCTCTCCGGGCTCCGGCGGCGCGTCCGGGTAGACCGGCCGCTCTCCGGGAAAGAGAGTCAGCACAGTCTGCTCCACGGCAAATTTATAGTCGTGCCCTTTGAGATAGAGCTTCATGCCTTAGCCGTTCAGGGCTTCCCGCATATAGTAGTTGCCCTTCCGCTCCCGCTCCAGGGTGGAGAGCCCCTCGTGGCCGGGGCAGACCTGATAGTCCCCCGGCAGCTCCGCCAACCGGCGGAGGGAGGCCAGAATCTCCGGGTAGCTCCCCCCGGGGAAGTCGGTGCGGCCCATAGAGCCCCGGAACAGGGTGTCCCCGGTGAACAGGACGTCCCCCACCTGCAGGGTGACCCCTCCCGGGGTGTGCCCCGGCGTGTGGAGCACCTTGACTGAGAGGCCGCCCAGGGCAATCACATCCCCCTCCCCATAGGACTTGGTGCGCACGCCGACGTCAGGCATAAACGCCCCCCGGGCGCGGGCCGCCTCCACGTCGTCGTCGTGGAGATAGACCTCCACACCGGGAAAGGCCCCCTTCACCGCCTGCGCCGCGCCGGTGTGGTCCTGGTGCCCGTGGGTGAGGAAAATGGCCTGAAGCCGGTAGCCGGTCTTTTTCACCGCCTTGATGATCCGGGCGGACTCGTCGCCCGGGTCCACCAGGGCGCACACGCCGGCGTCCTCGTCTCCGAACAGGTAACAGTTGGTTCCGATGGACCCCACCTGTATCACATTGGCAAACATAATATCATGCACCTCATTTTTTATTGTATGCCGCACCTCCCGCGGGGAGAGGAACGGCGGTCTCACAGATGATTGGTGTCCAGCAGCAGCGTCACC
>CAYPZF010000139.1:0-3652 GCA_964415275.1 uncultured Oscillospiraceae bacterium
GGCGGCCGTCGCGCGTCTGGAGCCGGCGACGCTGAGCGCGGGCCAGCGCCGCGCTCTCCCGCATGAGGTCGCCGCTTACAGAGAAGGGGGAGCAGGGGGCCAGCGCCACCTGGCGCATGGAATAGGGGGCGTCGTCGTGCCAAACCTTTGCCAGCCGCTCCGAATCCGTCAGAATCTCGTCTATGGTCTGAACCACACTGTCCGGCGGCAGGCCCCCGTCCTTTTTGGACAGGTCCATGGAACCCCGGGAGGCATGAAAGCGGATGCCAACCTGCGCCGCCGCCCGGAATTGGGTGGCGATCAGGTCCCCGGCACCCCGGGGAAAGACATAATGGTGGTCAAAGCAGGTGGTACAGCCGGTTTTCAGCAGCTCCCCCAGGCCGGCCAGGGAGGACCAGGAGATAACGTCCTCGTCCAGGTTCTTCCACACCTCATAGAGTGTGACCAGCCACGGAAAGAGCTCCATCCGCTGGACCTCGGGCAGGTTTCGGGAAAAAACCTGGTACAGGTGGTGGTGGGTGTTGATGAGGCCTGGATAGACCACCATGGAAGAGGCGTCAATCACCTGGTCGGCCGGGCGCAGCTCCGGGCCGATGTAGGCGATGGCCTCGTCCTGAATCAGGAGGTTGCAGCGTTCGTAAAGGGTATCGCGGTCGTCGCAGGAGACGATGTACCGGGCGTTTTTAATCAGCAGGGCGGACATGGCAAGACCTCCTTTTTGATGTTCGCTTTCATCATATCACATGGGAAGGACCAAGGGAAGCGCCGGGGACATATCTCCCCA
Source organism: uncultured Oscillospiraceae bacterium (assembly GCA_964415275.1). Lineage (GTDB taxonomy): Bacteria > Bacillota > Clostridia > Oscillospirales > Oscillospiraceae > JAEWRY01. Next base: position 785 of record CAYPZF010000139.1, read on the forward strand.
GCGCTTCCCTTGGTCGATTTGACAGTTAAGAGATGGAGCTCACCTCATAGCCCGCGTCGGTCACCGCGGCCTTGAGGGCCGCGTCCGAAACCGGGGCGGTCAGGGTAACATTGGCGGTCTTGCGCTCCAGGTCCACGGTGGCGGACACGCCGTCCATGGCGTTTAAGGCCTTTTCCACCCGGCCGGAGCAGTGCGTACAGGTCATTCCCTCGATTATCATTTTCTTTTCCACGGTTTTTTCTCCTTTCTCTTTGCCTGCCGGCTCAATCCGCGGGGCGGGGCCGGCGGGCAGCTCCGGCCGGAACAGTTTGAGCCGGAGGGCGTTGGACACCACAGACACCGAGCTCAGGCTCATGGCGGCAGCGGCGAACATGGGGTTGAGCTGCCATTTCAGCAGCGGATAGAATACCCCGGCAGCCAGGGGGATGCCGATGACGTTATAAAAGAACGCCCAAAAGAGGTTCATGCGGATGTTCCGGATGACCGCTTTGGAGAGCTGGACCGCGGAGACCGCGTCCAAAAGGTCGCTCTTCATCAGCACAATGTCGGCGGACTCAATGGCCACATCGGTGCCCGCCCCAATGGCGATGCCCACATCGGCCCGGGCCAGGGCCGGGGCGTCGTTGATGCCGTCTCCCACCATGGCCACCTTTCTCCCCTCGGCCTGGAGGGCGGAAATCTGCCGCTCCTTGTCCTGGGGGAGCACCTCGGCAATCACGGTGGTGACGCCCACCTCATGTCCGATGGCGTCGGCGGTGCGCTGGTTGTCTCCGGTGAGCATCACCACGTCGATGCCCATGCCGCGGAACCCCTGGATGGCGGCGGCGCTGGTGGGCTTCACCGTATCCGCCACCGCGATCATGCCGACCAGCCGCGTCTCGTCCGCAAAGTAGAGGGGGGTCTTCCCTTGCTCCGCCAGGCCGTTGGCGGTTTCCAGACTCGCGCCCGGGTCTATCCCCCGCTCCTCCAGCATGGCCCGGTTGCCCGCCAGGAAGCGGACGCCGTCAAGATCGGCCTCCACGCCCCGCCCGTGGACGGCGTTGAAGTTTTGCGCCTTGGGGAAGGAGATGCCGCGGGCCCGCGCCTCCGCCACCACGGCCTGGGCCAGGGGGTGCTCGGAGGGCTGTTCCAGGGCGGCCGCCATCCGGAGCAGGCTCTCCTCCGTGGCTCCCTCGCCGGGGTACAGGTCAGTGACCCGCGGCTGCCCCTCGGTGACCGTGCCCGTCTTGTCCAGCACCACGGTATTGACCGTGTGGAGGGTCTCCAGCGCCTCGGCGGATTTGATGAGAATGCCGTTTTCCGCGCCCTTGCCCGTTCCCACCATAATGGCCACAGGGGTGGCCAGACCCAGCGCGCACGGGCACGAAATGACCAGAACAGCCACGCCGGCGGTGAACGTGGACTCTATGGAGCGGGTCAGCGCGAACCAGACGACAGCGGTGAGCACCGCGATTCCGATGACCACAGGGACAAATATGCCCGCCACCCTGTCCGCCAGCTTCGCGATGGGCGCCTTGGAGGAGGACGCCTCCTCCACCAGGCGGATCATCTGGGCCAGGGTGGTGTCCTCCCCCACCCGGACAGCCCGCATGGTGAAGGTGCCCGACTTGTTGATGGACGCGGCAATCACCTTGTCCCCCACGCCCTTGTCCGCGGGGATAGACTCCCCGGTGAGGGCCGACTCATCCAGGGCGGAAAAGCCCTCTGTAATCTGGCCGTCCACAGGCACCGACTGCCCCGGCCGCACCAGGATGAGGTCCCCCGCCGCCACGTCCTCCACCGGCAGCTCCACCTCCACGCCGTCCCGCAGCACCGTGGCGGTCTTGGGCGTGAGGTCGATGAGGCGGGAGATGGCCTCTCCCGTCTTGCCCTTGGAGCGGGCTTCCAAATACTTGCCCAGGGTAATCAGGGTGAGAATCATGCCCGCCGACTCGAAATAGAGGTCCATGGACCAGCGGGCCACCCGGTCCATCTCCCCATGCCCCAGGCCATAGCTGATCTGGAAGATGGCCGCCACGCCGTACACCACGGCGGCGGCGGAGCCGATGGCAATCAGGGAATCCATATTGGGCGCGCCCTTCACCAGGGTTTTGAAGCCCACCTTGTAGTATTTTTCGTTCACATACATGATGGGCAGAGTAAGCAGGAGCTGGATGATTGCCATGGAGAGGGCATTGCGTATGTCATGGAAGAAATGGGGCAGCGGCCAGCCCATCATATGCCCCATGGAGAGGTAAAAGAGCGGAATTAAAAAGCAGAAGGAGACCACCAGCCGGCGCTTCATTTCCCGCAGCTCCTCTTCGGCTCCGCCTCCGGCGGCTGGTCTTTCCGCCTTGGCGGCGCCGGAAGCCGGAAGGGACGCCCCGTAGCCGGCGTCCTCCACGGCGGCAATGACCGCCGCGGCGGTGGCCACGTCCCCCAGGTCGGCGGTCATGGTACCGCCCAGCAGGTTGACGTTTACGTCCCGCACGCCGGGCAGCTTGGACACCGCCTTTTCCACATGCGCCGAGCAGGCCGAACAGGTCATCCCGGTCACGTTAAATTTTTGTTTCATCTCTGGAACCCTCCTTGCCCGGATTCACACCGCGTGCGGCACGCCGCCGCCGCGCTCCGTGTCGCGCCGGTCTCCCCCGGCGTTGTCTGGGTCACTTTATGATTTTGCCCAGCATAGCGACCAGCTCGTCCACCTTCTCCTCCCGCTCCCGGGCGTCCTGGGCGGTGTTGATGCAGTGCTTCAGGTGGGCGGATAAGATCTCCTTATTCACACGGCCCAACAGGGCCTCCGTGGCCATAACCTGCTGGGAGATGTCGATGCAGTATCGGTTCTCCTCCACCATTCTCATGATGCCGTCCAGCTGTCCCCGGGCA
>CAYPZF010000140.1:0-3652 GCA_964415275.1 uncultured Oscillospiraceae bacterium
GGACGACGTGGAGGAGGACGCCTGCGCCGGGCGCTACAATCCCATCTCCGCCCGGTTTGAGGGGATAGAGGAGGAACAGGCCCGCCAGGCCATGCGCGCCACATTGCGCCACTCCCTCAATCTGGCCGCTTCCGCCGGCAATCTGATGCCCCTCGGACTTTACACACCTGTGGTGGAAAATATCCTGTATCTCGGACTGCCCATGGTGGAGGAGCTGGTCTTTACGGGCCGGTCGCGCGAGGCGCGGAAACAAATGAAACGCTCGATAGACGGGAGCACGATAATATGAATGACCCTTACAGCATTCTCGGCGTCAAACAAAATGCCAGTGACGAGGAGGTCAAACGGGCCTACCGTGACCTGGCCAGGAAATACCACCCTGACAACTACCAGAACAACCCGCTGGCGGATTTGGCCGAGGAGAAGATGAAAGAGATCAATGAGGCCTACGACCTTGTGATGAAGCAGCGCGGCGGCGGAAACTCCAGTGGCGGAACGGGCTATCAAAGCGCCTACCAGCAGCAGAGTTACCAAAACAGCCGCTCCGGCAGCGGTACTGTCTACCAGCAGGTCCGCCAGTTTATCAACATGGGGTACTTAGACCAGGCGGAGCGGCTGCTGAACCGGGTCGGAGTCCAGGACGCCGAATGGCACTTTCTGATGGGCAGCGTGGTCTACCGCAGGGGATGGCTGGACGAGGCGCGGCAGCACTTTCAAATTGCCTGTAACAACGACCCCGCCAATCCGGAATACCGCCAGGCCCTCAACATGATGATGCAGGGCGGCCACGTCTATCGGCCTGCCGGATTCAGCGGGCAGATGGACTCCTGCGACATCTGCACCACGATGATGTGTTTGAACTGTCTGTGCGGAGGGTGCCGATAAATGCGTGGAAATCGTTTTTCCAGCGGTGCCGGACGGGTCACGCTCAATGCCCTCTTTACCGCGCTGGCTTTTATCTCTCTGTTCTTCTCGGCCATCCTGCCCACCGGCCAGCTGGGTCTGGTGGCGGCGGCCGGTCTCTTTCCCGCCGCCTCTGTGATTTCGGGCGGGGGGTTGCCGGCGGGGTTTTTATGTTACGGGGCTGTCGGCATCCTGGGCATCTTCCTGCTGCCCAGCAAGGGCAGCGCCCTATTATACCTGATGTTTTTTGGACTCTATCCGCTGCTCAAGCATCTGATTGAGCGGCTGGACCGGTTGCCCCTGGAGTGGGTCTGTAAGCTCCTGACCTGCAACGTGGCGCTCACGCTCTTTTGGTTTTTTATGCGCGCGCTTGTCCTGGCGCAGGTGCCGGACGCCCTGGCCGCCCCCTGGGTGTTTTACCTGGCGGGTACCGCCGCCTTCGTGGCCTATGACCTCGGCCTGTCCGGCATACTCGCGTTTTATACCAAGCGGATCCACAACGCGATTTTTCGTTGAATAGATACTCGGAAAGAAGGAATTGGTTTGATCAGAAGCATGACTGGCTATGGAAGGGGAGAGGCCCTGCTCAATGGCCGTTCCATTACGGTGGAGGTGCGTGCTGTCAACAACCGCTATTTTGACTGCTCGGTCAAAATCCCCCGCCTCTATATTTTTGCGGAGGAGGCCATAAAGACCCGGGTAAAGAGCGCCATTTCCCGGGGGAAGGCAGATGTCTTTGTCACCATGGACAGCACCGGTATGGACAGGGTGTCGGTGACCGTCAACCAGCCTGTGGCGGACAGCTACTATGCCGCCCTGTGCGCCCTGGGCGATGCCTACGGCCTCCAGGACAACCTCACCGTCGGCCTTCTCTCTAAGTTCCCGGACGTGCTCCTGGTGAAAAAGGAGCAGGATGACGCGGAGCGTGTGGCGGACGACATCTGTACGGTGCTGGACATGGCGCTGGAGGAGTTTAACCATATGCGGGAGCAGGAGGGGGGGCGGCTGGTCCAGGATATCCGCGCCAGGGGAGAGGCCATCAAGCGGCTGGTGTCTGTGGTGGAGGAGCGCTCTCCCCAGGTGGTATCGGAGTACCAGGCCAAGATGGAGCAGCGCATGGCCGACCTCTTAAAAAACACCCAGATTGACGAGGGCCGCATTCTCACGGAGGCGGCGATCTTTGCGGACAAGACAGCGGTGGACGAGGAGACCGTGCGCCTGCGCAGTCATCTGGACCAGATGGCCGATATGCTGGCCCACGGCGGCGCCATAGGCCGGAAGATGGATTTTTTGATTCAAGAGTTCAACCGGGAGGCCAACACCATCGGCTCCAAGTGCAGCGACATTGAGCTGACCCGCGTGGTGGTGGACATCAAGGCGGAGATAGAAAAGATCAGAGAACAGATCCAGAATCTGGAGTAACCAGGGGAGGCGAGACGGGTGAAACTTATCAACATCGGCTTTGGCAATATGGTATCGGCCGGCCGGCTGATTTCCATTGTCAGCCCGGAATCCGCGCCCATCAAACGCATGATCCAGGAGGGGCGGGATCGCGGTGTTTTGATTGACGCCACTTACGGGCGGCGCACACGGGCCGTCCTGATCATGGACAGTGACCATATCATTTTATCCGCCCTGCAGCCCGAGACCGTGGCGGGCCGCATCACAGGCGGCCGTGATCCGGTGGATCCGGACCCGGAGGAGGAGGATAAATGACGCCGCGCCAGAAGAAGCGCAGGGGACAGCTTATCGTGGTCTCCGGCCCATCCGGTGTAGGGAAGAGCACGGTGATCTCCGAGATTTTAGGGATTCGCAAGGACATCCACTTTTCAGTCTCCTACACCACCCGCGCGCCTCGTACTGGGGAGGAGGACGGCGCCAATTATCATTTCGTAGACCGGGCGGAGTTCAATCGCATGATTGCCGCCGATGAGCTGTTAGAGTTCGCGGAATATGTGAATAATTACTATGGCACCTCACGCAAACGCACGGAGGCGCTGTTGAGCGCCGGTGTGGATGTGCTTCTGGACATTGAGGTCCGGGGCGCTGCCCAGGTAAGGGCCAAGTGCAGTCAAGCAGTGCTCATCTTCATCATTCCGCCCTCCTTTGAGGAGCTATCCAGGCGTCTGCACAGGCGCAACACCGACGGGGAAGAGGTCATCGCCGGACGGCTGTCCAAGGCCCGGGAGGAGTATAAGGAGATTCCAAATTACGACTATCTGGTGGTCAACGATAACGTATCCGAGGCGGCGGCAGAGGTCATTGCCATTTTAACCGCTGAAGGCTGCCGTACCCGAAACCGCATTCATTTGACTGAAGGAGTGAACTGATTTATGTTGTTGTATCCAGCGATGAACGATCTGCTCAAACGAATTCCCAACCGCTACCAGCTGGTGAACGTGGTCGCCATGCGCGCGCGTCAGATTGCCAACGACGCGGAGGAAGCCGGCATTACCCTGGAGGATAAGCCGGTTTCCATCGCTATACGCGATGTGGCGGACGGGAAAATAACCCTGTAAGCATAGAGGCAGGTACGGAGCTGCGTTTTCGCTCCGGGCTTGCCTTTTCCATGTAAGCGGACGGATGAGCCGGGAGGAGGGGGTGGCCGCATGGAGTCCGTAACCGTCGCAAAGCTGGCCCTCTCAGCGGCCACCTATGCCATCGACAAGCCCTATGATTACCGCGTACCCCCCGCCCTGGCCGGGCGCGTTGTGCCCGGTGTCCGGGTGCTGGTGCCCTTTGGGCGCGG
>CAYPZF010000141.1:0-3609 GCA_964415275.1 uncultured Oscillospiraceae bacterium
GGCGCCGGAAAAGAGGGCAAGGGCCATAAACAGGCGCACCTGCCCGTTGCCGGCCAGCACGGCGTAGAAGAACAGGGCCGCGGTGGCCGCAACCCAGAACAGAAAATCCAGCACGCCGCCCAACAGGGGAATGCGGGCCCGGGGGATGCGGATGAGGTCATACACCAGCCCCACCGCCATGCCCAGGGCCAGCGCGCCGGCCAGGGCGCGGGCCTGGTCCAGCAGGACAATGCCCATATCAGCGGAAGAGACGGGCCAGCAGGCCCCCCCGTTCCCGGCCTTCCCCCTCGTAGGAGATGGAGTCGATGGCGCCCTCCACCTTCAGTTCGCCGCCGTCCAGGCTGAGTTTTTCCACATGCAGGTCCTCCCCCCGCACCACCAGCGTGCCGTGGGAGGTGTACATGACGATGCTGTTCTCGTCAAAGCTCTCTACCTCCTCCACACCGGAGACGGAGAGAGACGAACGCTCTTCCAAAATGAGGTGATGGGGGCCCTCCGCGCGCGTTTTTTTGTCCTCGAATGCCATGGCGATCCCTGCCCTTCACATGGTTTGTACCATGTATATGGGACAGGGCGGGGGATTATGCCCGGCCCAGCGCGCGCAACAGGGGCTTTGCCACCACCGTCACCACCAAAATCTTCACGCCGTCACCGGGCAGAAAGATTAGCATGCCGGCCTTCATGGTGGCCCACACCGACATGGCGCGCCCCAGGTAAAAGTTGAGGATCAGGTGCATGTAGGGGAGCCCCACCAGATAGAGGACGGCGAGTCCGGCCAGGCAGGCGGGAATCAGCACCCGGGGCTCGGCCCGCCCGCCCGCCAGGGTTCCGATGACCCAGGCCGAGGGGATGAGTCCGAACAAAAAGCCGCAGGTGGGGTGGAGCAGGTAGCCCAGCCCGCCGCCCTGGGTGAAAATGGGCAGGCCGAACAGGCCGAGCAGCAGGTAGACCGCCTGGGAGAGCGCGCCGTACCTGGCCCCCAGCAGGAGGCCGGCCAGGGCGGTGAAGAAGAATTGCAGGGTGACGGAGGAGACCCCAATGGGAATTTTAAGAAACGCGCCCACCGCCGTGAGGGCGGAAAAAAGCGCGGTTAAAATCAGCATGCGGGTGCGGGGCAGTGCCCTCATCACAGAACCCCCTCTGTGCCGGGCATGACCCGGCGGAGAATACTTTAAGCATAACAGAAGGGTAGCGGATTGCAATTGACATATGGTACAATAATGGTAAGGAGGCCGTAGCTGTTCGCATTCATTTTCATAGAATCCCGGCGCATAATATGAAGAGGGGAGACGAAGCTGTTGGTTTGGAATATTGTGCATATGGCAGAGGTAGACTCCACGAACAATGAGGTCAAGCGCCGCGCCGCCGCGGGGGCGGCGGAGGGGCTGGCGGTCATCGCCGGCGCCCAGAGCGGCGGCCGGGGCAGGCGGGGCCGCGCGTTCCAATCGCTGCCGGGCAAGGGCCTCTACCTCTCGGTGCTGCTGCGGCCCCGGGTGCCGGCGGTGACAGCGGCCCTTCTCACCGCGTACACAGCGCTGGCGGTGTGCGACGGCATTGAGGCGTGCTGCGGCGTCAGGCCGGGCATCAAGTGGGTCAACGACATCATTCTGGCGGGCAAGAAGGTATGCGGCATCCTGGCCGAGATGGAGGGGATAGACGCCGCCGGGCTGCCTGCCGTCGCCGTACTCGGCATCGGAATCAACATAAGCCAGACCTCCGCGGATTTTGGCCCGGCCCTCTCCCCGACGGCCATCTCTCTGGAGGACGCCCTGGGCCATCCTGTGGACAGCGCCCGGCTGACCGGCTGCCTGCTGGCGGCGCTGTCCGACATGTACCGGGCGTTCCCCGGGGGCGGCGCCCTGGAGCGCTACCGGGCCGACTGCCTCACCCTGGGCCGGCAGGTTTGCTTCCGCCGGGGGGAGGAGACTGTGACCGCCTTCGCCGAAACGGTCACGCCGTCCTTTGGTCTTGTGGTGCGCTATCCGAGCGGAAACAGGGGAATACTCACAGCGGGGGAAGTCTCCGTGCGGGGATTATTGGGGTATCTGTAGTTGACAGACCGAGTAAAGTTCCGGTAATATAATAGTGAGCCGTCACAGGGGCGCCTGCCCGGCTGTGATGGGCGGCCTGCGCCGGAAAAGGGAGGTTGGGGCATGAATCGAAATCAAGGATTATACCGCATGGTTATGGCGGCGCTGTTGTGCGCCGTGGGCATTCTCATTCCCGTTATCGCGCCGATTAAAATTCCTCTGGGGCCCGTCGGGTCGGTCACACTAGGCTCCCACGTGGCCATCTTTCTGGCCATTTTCATCTCCCCCATGACCGCCCTGGCCGTTGCCATCGGCACCACGGTGGGGTTCCAGCTGGGCGGCTTTATCTTTCCCATTGTCATGCGGGCCGCCAGCCACATCGTATGGGCCATAGTGGGCGCTCTTTGGCTGAAAAAGCGCCCCGACCTTTTGAACCGCAAGGGGGAGACTGTGCTGTTCTGCGTCGTCATCGCCGTGATTCACGCCCTGTGCGAGGTCCTCGTCTGCCTGCCGCTGTTTGTCTCCGGTGAAATGGCGGACAAAGGGGGCGTGTTCTTTACGGTCTTTGTGCTTGTGGGCGTGGCCACGTTCATTCACAGCATCGTGGACTTCATCGTCTCCGTGCTGGTGTGGCGGCCGCTGCGCCATGTGGCGGGCATCTCCTCCATCGCCTCGGCTCGGTAGCCGGGTACAGCTGAATAAAGCAAGGGGCGGACAGCATGCTGTCCGCCCCTTATTTATGCTGTCCGGTGTCCGTCACTCTGTCAGCGTGTACCGCTCGACCAGGCGGACGGTGACAGAGGTCTCCCGGGACGGGCGTCCGCCTTGAAGCAGCAGGAGGGTGACGGTGTCCCCCGCCTGCCTGCCCTGCTTTGCCTCCAGCAGGTCCTCGTTGGTGAACAGGGCGGCTCCGTCGGCCTCCAGGATAAAGTCTCCGGGGCGAATCCCCTGGGCCCACGCGTCGGAGCTCTCCGCCACCTCGTACACCAAGAGCCCGTAAGCGTAGCCCTTGGGGGGCGAGGGCGCCACCGTCACACCAAACACAGGCTGGCCGGACACATGACCGTGGGCAATCAGCGCGTCGGCCACGGCCTTCACCGTGGTGGTGGGGATGGCAAAGCCAAGGCCCTCGATGGACTCGTACCAGGAGGACATTTTGAGGTTGGTAATGCCCACCACCTGGCCGCTCTCGCTGATGAGGGCGCCCCCGGAGTTGCCGGAGTTGAGCGCGGCGGTGGTCTGAATCAGCACCATGCGGCGGTCCTCCACCTGTACCCCCCGGTTGATGGCGGAGATGATTCCGTCGGTGAGGGTGCCGCGCAGCCCCTCGCCCAAGGGATTGCCGATGGCCAGCGCCACGTCCCCCACCTGCAGGAGATCGGAGTCGCCAAACACCGCCGGGGTGAGCCCCTTGGTCTCAATTTTCAATACGGCCAGGTCGCTGTCCGGGTCATACCCCACCAGAAGGGCGTCATAGGTCTCGCCGTGTTCCAGCGTGACGTCCACCCAGGCGCAGCCCTGGATGATATGGGCGTTGGTAATCACATAGCCGTCCTCGGACAGAATCACGCCGGAGCCC
>CAYPZF010000142.1:0-3600 GCA_964415275.1 uncultured Oscillospiraceae bacterium
TTGAGGGTGTGTCCCGGTATAATAAGGGACATCCGCGGGGGAGGGGAAAAAGACAATGGTGGTTTACCTGGATGCGCTCTTTCTTCTCAACTTCACAGCCGACTATCTGCTGCTGCTGGCCACCGCAAAGCTGGCCGGCGAGGTAATCCGCCGGCCCAGGCTGGTGCTTGGCGCCCTGGCCGGCGCCCTCTATGCCGTACTTATCTTCTTGCCCGGCCTGGGGTTCTTGAACCATCCTCTGTGTAAAGTGAGCGGCGCCGTGCTAATGGCGCTGGCCGCGTTTGGGGGCAGCCGCCGCCTGCTGCGGCTTACCCTGGTGTTTTTCGGTCTTTCCTGCGCCCTGGCCGGCGGCGTGCTGGCGGCAGGCCTTCTGGGCGGACAGGGGCTCACCCTGCAAAATGGCGTACTGTACTCTGCCATGGACGTCAAGCTCATGGCCCTGTCGGCAGCGGTATGCTATCTGCTCATCACCCTGGTGTTTCGCCGGGTGGCCAAGCACAGCGGTCCGGCCCGGGAAGTGGTGCCGGCGGTGCTGAAGCTGGGGGAGCGCCGGGTGGCCCTCTCGGTGCTGCTGGATACGGGCAACACGCTCACTGACCCGGTGACCGGCAGGCCGGTCCTGGTGGCCGACTGGCAGGCCCTTCTGCCCCTGATTCCCCCCGGACTCTCGCTGGACGGGGGTGACCTGCGTGACCCGGCCAGGGTGCTGGAGGATCTGGCGGAAAAGGGGTTTGGAACCCGGCTTCGCCTGCTGCCCTACCGGGCGGTGGGTGTGGAATGTGGAATGCTGCTGGCCCTTCGCCTGGACAGCGCCAGGGTGGGGGAGCGGGATTATGGAGGCATTTTGGCCGCGCTGTCCCCCAACCGGGTGTCCGACGGGGGAGGATACAGCGGCCTGATTGGTACATAAAAGTGGGAGGCGTGATATTGTGAAAAGGTGGAGGCTGCGGGCCTGTATCGCCGTACATAAGGTGCTGGCCAAGCTTGGGGTCAAACTGCCGGGGAAAGTCATGTACATCGGCGGGAGCGATACGCTGCCCGCTCCCCTCACCCGGGAGGATGAGGCGCGGCTGATCTCCCAGATGGATGCCGGAGACGAGCTGGTCAAGGACCAACTCATTGAGCATAACCTGCGCCTGGTGGTCTATATCTCCAGAAGATTTGAGAACACCGGCGTTGGCATTGAGGACCTTATCTCCATCGGCACCATCGGTCTCATCAAGGCGGTGGGCACCTATAAGCCGGAGCGCAACATCAAGCTGGCCACCTATGCCTCCCGTTGCATTGAAAATGAAATTTTAATGCATCTGCGCAAAATCTCCTCGCTGAAGAGCGAGGTCTCCTTTGACGAGCCCCTCAACACCGACTGGGACGGCAATGAGCTGCTTTTATCCGACATCCTGGGGACCGAGAACGACCTGGTGATGAAGCCCATTGAGGCCGACGTGGACCGCAAGCTCTTGTCCGACGCCATGGAGAAGCTGAGTGAGCGGGAGCGTGTCATCATCACCATGCGGTTTGGACTAGGAGGGCGCGACGAGTACACACAGAAGGAGGTAGCCGACGCGCTCGGCATCTCCCAGTCCTATATCTCCCGCCTGGAAAAGCGCATCATCTCCCGGCTCAAGCGGGAGATTCTGCGGATGCTCTGACCCCCGGCGGCCGGCCCCGGTTTATTTGGCCTTGGGCTTAAAGACCAGCGCCACCAGATAGCCGAAAAAGATGGCTGCCGCCACCCCGCCCGCTGTGGCGGTAATGCCGCCGGTAAAGGCGCCGAAGACGCCGTCTTGCCCCACCGCCTTTGCCACACCCTTGGCCAGAGTGTAGCCAAAGCCGGTCAGGGGTACGGTGGCCCCGGCCCCGCCCCAGTCCACCAGGTATTGGTAGAGGCCCACCCCCCCGAGCACCACGCCGGAGACCACGTAGGTCACCTGGATTTTGGCGGGTGGGAGGGGGGTTTTGTCAATTAAAATCTGTCCGATGGCGCACAGAATGCCGCCCAGGAGAAACGCGCGCAGGTATTCTAAAACGATATCCATAGGTCAACCTTCTTTTACAGCAGAAATAGCGGCGGCGTGGCAGATGCTGGGGATGCTCTCTCCCTGCGCCGAGGAGGTGGGGGAGAGCAGGGCGCCGGTGCCGCAGAAGAGAATTCGCTTCCAGGTCCCGGCCCGCATCCCGTTGAGCAGGTGTCCGGTGAGCACAGCGGCGGAGCAGCCGCAGCCCGAGGCGCCGCAGTGGACGTCCTGGCCCTCCAGGTCGAAGAGGAGCACCCCGCAGTCGTCGTAGACCTCACTCAGGTCTATGCCGTCCCGCTGGAATAGGTCCAGAAGAATCTCCTTGCCCAGTTTGCCCAAGTCGCCGGTGACAATGAGATCATAGTAGTCGGGGGCCCGGCCGGTGTCGGCAAAGTGGGCGGTCAGTGTTTTATAAGCGGCGGGGGCCATGGCGGCGCCCATGTTATTGGGGTCCTTGATGCCCTTGTCTACAATTTTTCCCACGGTGGCGTGGGTGATATACGGACCATCCCCTGTCCGCGCCAGCACCACCGCGCCGGCCGCCGTGGCCGTCCATTGGGCGGTGGGGGTGCGCTGGCTGCCGTATTCCAGGGGAGTGCGGTACTGCCGCTCCGCGGAGCAGAAGTGGGAGGAGGTCACCGCCGCGGTCCACTCACCGAACCCGCCGTCCAGGGTCATGGAGGCCAGCACCAGCCCTTCCGCCATGGTGGAGCAGGCGCCGTAGAGGCCGAAGAAGGGGATGTCCTGGCTGCGGGCGGCAAAGGAGGTGCCGATGCACTGGTTGAGCAGGTCGCCCCCGAAGAGGAAGTCCATGGTGGAAGCCGACTGCTTGGCCTTGTCCAGGGCGGCGGTCAGCGCCTGTTTCTGCATGGCGCTCTCAGCCTTTTCCCAACTGGCCTCTCCAAAGGTGTCGTCCTGCCCGATGATATCAAAGGAAGGGCCCAGCGGACCTTCCCCCTCCTTTTTACCCACCACATTGGCGTGGCCGGCGATGGAGGGGGGCGCGGCAAACACCACCGTCTGGGCACCGAGCTTTTTTGTTGTCATGTCATACCTCCTGTCTAAGGTAATTCCAAGGTAGTTTAGACAGTTTTCTTAAAAATATAAATCCTTATTTTGGCGCGGAACCCTCTGGTCAAGCGTAACAAAATAGGGTATAATATCATATTAAACATTCATTCTTCGGTTAGGAGGCTCCTTATGGTGGAAGAAGCGACCCGCACACTGGCCTATATCTGTCCCGCTTGCCGCCATCCGGTGATCATAGAGCGCACGGTGTTTCAGCTGGCCTCCTCCTCGGGCGCGCTGCCCTGTCCCTGCGGAAAGTCCGAGCTACGGGTGGAGCTGATGGGAAATGTGGTGAAGCTCACCGTGCCCTGCCTGTTCTGTGAGCGGCACCATACGGTCACCTGCTCTACCGGCGCTTTTTTGAAGGAGAAGGCCCTGGCGTTCTCCTGCGCGGTGTCCGGGCTGGACTGCTGTTACGCGGGCGAGGAGGCGCCGGTCTTTTCCGCTATGCGCCGTTTGGAGGAGACGGTGGACAAGCTGGAGAGCGCCGCCGGCGCCGAGGGCGCCTTTTTGG
>CAYPZF010000143.1:0-3582 GCA_964415275.1 uncultured Oscillospiraceae bacterium
CGCCCTGCTCAACGAGGCCAGGGCAACGGAGGAAGCGGAGATTGCCGCCGCGGCGGACGAGCCCGACGTGCTTGTCGCCGTTTCCGAGGCGAGTGGTACAGAACTCTCCCCCGCCATGGAGGCGGAGCTGGCTGAGCCTGAAGCCGAGCCCGCGGAATGAATCACCTGAGAAAAGGCCCCCATCCGACTCCGGATGGGGGCCTTTTTTTCCTCTTTTCGGATATTTTCCCGGTTTCGCTTGCAACATCTTGAAGAAAAGGCTATAATTAATAACATGATAAAGAATTATGATATGGAGGTGGGGGTCACGTTTCAGGTAGGAGATAAGATTGTCCATCCTATGCATGGGGCCGGTATTGTGGACAGTATTGTAACAGAGAAGATGAACGGTGTCATGAGGGAGTATTACCTGCTCAAGCTGCCTGTGGGCGGTATGTTGGTTATGATCCCCATCGGAAGTTGCGAGGAGATTGGCGTTCGTCCCGTGGTGGACAAGGACGAGGCGGATCGGGTCATCGCCGCTATCCCCGACATTGAGGTGGATATGACCCAGAACTGGAACCGCCGTTACCGGGAAAATATGCTGCGGTTGAAAAGCGGGGACCTCATTGAGGTGGCCCGGGTGGTAAAGGGATTGATGCTGCGGGAAGGAGAGCGCGGGCTCTCCACCGGGGAGCGAAAGATGCTCCACTCCGCCAAGCAGATTTTAATTTCTGAGATTGTCCTCTCCCAAAACTCCAGCTACGAGGATGTAGAAGCGCGCATAAACAGCGCCCTGGCTTAATAAGTTTCCATGGGAGTATGTCACGATAAAGGGCCGCTTGGCTCCTTTTTTGTGGAAGGGGGCACGGAACATGGCCGGTATATGGAGGCGCTTTTTCCGTAAAAAAAAGGAACCGCCCTACTGCGCCGCGGTGGTGGCCGCGGCAGGCGAGGGCACAAGGATGGGCCATCGGGACAAGGTCCTTCTGCCCCTCGGCTCCTATCCGGTGCTGGCGTACACACTGGCGGCGCTGGAAAAGTGTCCGCTCGTCAACGAGACGGTGGTCGTGACCCGTGAGGACCTGATGCTACCCATCGCGCAGCTATGCAAGGAGAATGGCTTTACAAAGATAAGGTCGGTGGTGGTGGGCGGCGAAACCAGGACCCAGTCTGTTTATGCCGGCGTGAACGCGGTCAGCGACGAGGCCACGGTGATTGCCATTCAGGACGGAGCACGGCCCTTTGCCAGCCAGAGGCTGTTGAGAGAGGTCATCGCAAAGGCGATGGAAACGGGGGCCGCCGCCCCTGCCGTCCCGGTGAAGGACACCATCAAGGTCGCAAGGGACGGCCTGGTGGAGAAAACGCTGGAGCGCGGCCAGCTCTTTGCGGTGCAGACCCCCCAGGTCTTTGAGGCCAGCCTCATCAAAGCGGCTCTGCGCAAGTCCATTGAGGAAAACATATCGATGACCGACGACTGCGCGGCTGTGGAGCGGCTGGGGATGTCCGTGGCCCTCACCAGGGGGGAGGAGACCAACCTCAAGCTGACCACGCCCACTGATGTGATTGTAGCCTATGCCATTTTGGAGGGGAGAGCGTTTGGATGAGGATTGGGCATGGATATGACGTACACCGGCTTGTGTCCGGCCGCAAGCTGATTCTGGGCGGTGTGGAGGTGCCCCACTACCATGGGCTTATGGGCCATTCCGACGCCGACGTGCTGACCCACGTGGTGATAGACGCCCTGTTGGGTGCCGCCGGTCTGGGGGACATTGGAACCCAGTTTCCAGACAGTGACCCGGCCTATGCCGGAATCTCCAGCCTCCTTCTCCTCCAAAAAGTGGCCGCCCTGTTGGGCACGGCCGGATGGCAGGTGGAGAATGTGGATGCCACCGTAGTCGCCCAGTACCCGAGGCTGGCCCCCTATCAGGAGGCCATGCGCCTCAACCTGGCCCGAGCCATGGGCGCGACCCTGGACCGGGTCAATGTCAAGGCCACCACTGAGGAGGGCCTGGGGCTTACCGGCCGGGAAGAGGGCATCGCGGCCCACGCGGTGGCCCTTCTCACGGCAGCCGTGCCGTGAACATGGGATTACAGAACGCTCCTCTCGTGCATACACTGTCGCGAGAGGAGCGTTTTATTTATGGTCTATTATCTTATCATCTGCCGTTCCCTGACCTATGCCCAGCGCACCGCCCAGGCCTTGGAGCGGGCCGGAATTACCGGGCGCATCCTCCGGTCACCCAAGAGCATTGCGGGGGAGGGGTGCAGCCACGCGGTGAGAATCACCCAGCGCTATCTGCCGCAGGCGCTGGTGGTGCTGAAGCGTGCGGGCATCCCGCCCAAGGGGGTCTATATCACAAGCGCGGAGGGTGAGTACCAAGAGGTGGACGTATGATCTACTTTGACAGTGCGGCCACCACATTGCAGAAGCCGTCCGCCGTGGCGCGGGCGGCTTCCCACGCCATGTCCCATCTGGCAAGCCCCGGCCGCGGCGGGCATCGGCCCGCCATGCGGGCGGCGGAGACGGTGTTCCAATGCCGCATGGCGGCGGCCAACCTCTTCCATATGGAAGATCCGGAGCGTGTGATATTCACCCTCAACGCCACCCACGGCCTCAACATTGCCATCAAATCTCTGGTGTCACCGGGGGACACGGTGCTGATCTCCGGGTATGAGCATAACGCGGTCACACGACCGCTGGCCGCCATGGGAGGCGTTACCATCCGGGTGGCCTCCGCGCCTTTGTTTTGCCCGCGGGAGCTGCTGCGCAGCTTTGAGGAAAAGCTCACGAAAGACGTGGCGGCGGTCATCTGCATCCACGTATCCAATGTGTTTGGTTATATATTGCCCCTGCAGGAGATTGCCGCCCTGTGTGCTGACCGGGGCGTCCCGCTCATTGTAGACGCCTCCCAGTCCGCCGGCAGCCTGCCCGTGCATATGGACACGCTGAAGGCGGCCTTTGTGGCCATGCCGGGGCACAAGGGGCTCTACGGCCCCCAGGGCACGGGCATCTTGCTGTGCGGGGACCTGGCGGCAAAGCCGCTGCTGGAGGGCGGAACGGGCAGCCTCTCCATCCAGCAGGAGATGCCGGATTTTCTGCCCGACCGGCTGGAGGCGGGCACCCAGAACGTCACCGGGATTGCCGGTCTGCTGGAGGGGCTGCGCTATGTGAAACGCAAGGGGGGGCACAACATCCTGCGTGATGAGCAGCGCCTGGTGCGCCGGGCCGCAGAGGGGCTCTCCCGTCTGCCGCGGTTGCGCGTCTGGTCGGACCGGACCGGACAGTGCCAGGCGGGGGTGCTCTCCTTTTTGGTGGAGGGCGCGGACTGCGAGACGGTGAGCCAGGCCCTGGGCAAGGACGGATTCGCGCTGCGGGCCGGCCTTCACTGCGCGCCCCTGGCCCATACCACGGCCGGCACATTGGAATCGGGTACGGTGAGGGCCAGCTTTTCCGCCTTCAACCGGAAAGAGGAAGTGGAGCGCCTGATTTGCGCGGTAGAAGCGTTAAGCCGAACTCGTGTCTAAGTGAAGGGCGGAGCTGAGAGGAGAGAAAAAAGGTACGTCCCCCGCGGGGGACGTACCTTTTCGTCTATTTTCTTA
>CAYPZF010000144.1:0-3558 GCA_964415275.1 uncultured Oscillospiraceae bacterium
GGAGGCACGGTGACCGGCGCCGGGCGCCCGGCGGCCGTGCCGCTGCCCGGCTACCGCCCGGCCCGGGCCATGGTTTATTGCGGAATCTACACGGAGGACGGCTCCAAATACCCGGACCTGCGGGACGCGCTGGAAAAGCTCCAGCTCAACGACGCCGCCCTCTCCTTCGAGCCGGAGTCCTCCGTGGCCCTGGGTTTTGGGTTCCGATGCGGCTTTTTGGGAATGCTCCACATGGAGATTGTACAGGAGCGGCTGGAGCGGGAGTTCGACCTGGACCTGGTCACCACCCTGCCCTCAGTCATCTACGAGGTGGCGAAAACCGACGGGTCCCTCCTGCGGGTGGATAACCCCCACAATTATCCGGACCCCGTGGCGATTGACGAAACCCGGGAGCCCTACGTGAAGGCGACCATCATCAGCCCGCCCGACTATGTGGGCAACATCATGCCCCTCTGTCAGGAGCGGCGGGGCGAGTTTTTGGACATGCAGTATCTGGACGCCAACCTGGTAGAGCTCCACTACAAGCTGCCCCTCAATGAGATCATCTACGACTTCTTCGACACCCTGAAGGCGCGCACGAAGGGGTACGCCTCACTGGACTACGAGTTTTCAGAGTACCGCCCCAGCGACCTGGTGAAGGTGGACCTGCTCCTCAACGGCGAACAGGTGGATGCCCTCAGCTTTATCGCCCACAGGGAGAAGGCCTACGGCCGGGCCCGGCGGATCTGCGAACGGCTCAAGGAGAACATTCCGCGCCAGCTCTTCGAGGTACCGGTTCAGGCCGCCATCGGCGGCAAGGTCATCGCGCGGGAGACCGTAAGGGCCATGCGAAAGGACGTGCTGGCCAAGTGCTACGGCGGTGACATCACACGAAAGAAGAAGCTGCTGGAAAAGCAGAAAGAGGGAAAAAAGAAGATGCGTACCCTGGGGAGCGTGCAGCTGCCGACGGAGGCGTTCATGGCGGTGCTGAAGCTGGGCGAGGAGTGACCGCCGCGCCCGGGCGCGGCACAGCACGCGACACAGAACAAGGGAGCAGGCCGGTAACCCGGTCTGCTCCCTTTGTGTGATTATGTGATGAATCAGAACGTTCTTAGCGCTTGTTGGAACGGCGCCAAATGCCCATGGACTCGGCGTTGCCGATGAGCTCCTCGCGGAAGTCGGGGTGGGCGAGGGAGATGACGGCCTCGGCCTTCTGCCAGGAGGCCAGCCCCTTCAGGTTCACGATGCCGTACTCGGTGACGACATAGTGGAGGGTAGAGCGGGGGTCGGTGGTGATGCTGCCGGGGGTGAAGGTGGGGACGATGCGGCTCTTCAGCTTGCCGTCCTTGCCGGCGACGGTGGAGGACATGCAGATGATGCTCTTGCCGCCCTTGGACAGGTAAGCGCCCATGACGAAGTCAAGCTGGCCGCCGGTGCCGGAGATATGCTTCATGCCGGCGGACTCGGAGTTGACCTGGCCGAAGAGGTCCATGTCAATGGCGTTGTTGATGGAGATAAAGTTGTCCAGCTGGGCGATGACGCGCACGTCGTTGGTGTAATCCACGGGGGCGCCCATGATGTCGGGGTTGCGGTCCATGTAGTCGTAGGTCTCCTGGGAGCCGGCCGCGAAGGCGAACACCTGACGGCCGCGGTCCAGGGCCTTATTCCTGCCGGTAATCTGACCGGCCTTGGACATGGCCACAAAGCCGTCTACGTACATCTCGGTGTGGACACCCAGGTCCTTCAGGTCGGACTGGGCGATGAGGGAGCCGATGGCGTTGGGCATGCCGCCGATGCCCAGCTGCAGGCAGGCGCCGTTGGGAATATGGGGGACCACCAGCTTCGCCACAGCCATATCCACATCGGAGGGCTCGCCGGCGGCGCCCAGGGTGGCCAGGGGCGGGTTGTCGCCCTCTACGACCATGGAGACGTCACGGATGTGGATCTCGGTGCCGGTCAGGCCAAAGGTCCAGGGCAGGTTCTTGTTGACCTCCACGATGATGCACTTGGCGCGGGCACACACATCAGCCAGGTGAGAGGGGGACAGAGAGAGGGAGAAGTTGCCGTAGTTGTCCATGGGGGGCACTTGTATCATGATCACATCGACGGGGTCCAGCACCTCGCGATAGAACCGGGGCAGCTCGGAGTATCTCATGGGACAGAAATACCCCATGCCCTTGTTGGCGATCTTGCGGTCAACGCCGGAGTAGTGCCAGGAGTGCCAGGTGAAGTGGTCGCCGGCGTCGTCGGCCTTGCAGATTTCCGGCATCCACATGGTGACGCCGCCGCGGACCTTGACGTCCTCCAGCTCGCTGCTGCGCGCGGCCAGGGCCTTGTCCAGCGCCACGGGATGGTTGACGCACCAAGAATAGTCAACCCAGTCGCCTGACTTGACTACCTTAACCGCCTCTTCAGCAGTCGTGAGTTTTTTCTGATATTCTGCGCGATAATCCATGTCAAAACCCTCCTGTAATAATGTTTACGTATTATGCTAAATATCATACGATAAAACCAGGAGGAAAGTCAAGAGGAAATCAAGCATCATTCCCTTCGGCTATGGCGGGCTGGCTGGCTATGGTCGGAGAGATGATGCTGAAGAAATAAATCCGGTAGAGATGGTTGTAGACGGGCAGCCTCCGAATCATCTTGAACGTGAACTGCTCTACGCGGGAGAGGCTCTTGATGTGGTGGCTGTCGGTGTGGAGCAGGGTCTTCAAATGGCGGATGGAGGGGTGCAGGGCCTCGATCAGGGCGGGGTCGTCCAGGCCCCAGCCCATCAGCGGGTCTCCCGCCTTGCCCGCCCTGCGCTCTTTTCTGGTTGAGGCGGCCGGAGTCCGCGCGGCGGCCCGGTTGGCGCCGGCCAGGGAATAGCTGTCGAACATCAAGACGGCCAGGGGGAAGTGGTTGCAGAGGTTGATGATGAGGTTGTTGACCTCTTTTTCTTTCAGGTACATGAAGAGCCCCTCGGCCACGATGACGACGGGGTGCCCCTTGGCCGCCTCGCTGATGGGGTCCAGCCAGTTGCGGCCGGTGACCGACGTGGCGACCATGGTGTACCGGTCGGTCTCCTTATAGAACCTGCGCCGGGTGGTGATGGCGTAAGAGAGGTCCACATCGTACCAGTGGTAGTAATCGCCTTTGACGCGGTCGATCCGGCTGTCCAGCCCGCAGCCCAGGTGAAGCACCACGGCATTGCCAGGATGGTCAGCCAAAAAGGCCTCCACATGGTCGTCCAGCATACTGGTCAGAATGCCGGTGTAGAGGGTGGCAAGGCGGGAGAAGTTGGCCCGCTTGGCCCGGACCTCCACCCGCTCCACGATGGACTCCGCCTTTTTGTCCTTTATGATAATGCCCTCCCGGCTCAGCCGCGCGCGGCTGTACATGGGATAGATAAGGGGGGCAGCCTTTTCCGGCAGCACCAACAGGCCGGAGCTTCCTTTGCGGACACGGACTTTTTGGGTTTCGTTGTTTTTTGACATGGTAAGCGTTCATCCTCTCAAAAAGCCTTTGCCAAAGAGTTCACTGGAGTGGGCGGCGTGCGGACACGCAGCGTGTCGGCGGCTGACTTTGGCGGTTTTC
>CAYPZF010000145.1:0-3541 GCA_964415275.1 uncultured Oscillospiraceae bacterium
CTCCATACAGGCCTCGTCGCTCCCAAAAATCTGGACGGCGGCAGGGTGGCCGCCCTCCTCCAGCTCCAGCAGGGGCCGGGTCTTTCTGTCCTGATAACAGAGGGCCTTGGCGCTCACCATCTCGGTGACGGTGTACCCCGCGCCCAGCGCGCGGCATACCGTGCGAAACGCCAGGTCCGTCACGCCCGCCATGGGGGCCAGGGCCAAAGGGCTTTCTATTTTGACCGGGCCAATGTTCACAGCAGTACCTCGGCAATTCATAAATGTTCTTTCAAAGCATACCATAGACCAGGTGAGCTGGCAAGTGCGCGCTTCCGTCCCCCTCCACCAGCAATCTCCATGCCAAATCTGTGAAATGCGCTTGTATATTTCTGACTCTTGTGCTATTATTGTCGTATATACCCGATGCGGATGTCTTGCATCGTATCTGTCCGAGCATACCGAGCATAGCCGTTCTCAACGGCCAAAGGGGGATCGCAATGGGCCTCAGCCTCATGGTAAAACAAATACAGACGCTGTCGCCTCAGATGTTGCAGTCTATGGAGATCCTGCAAATGAGCGCGCAGGAGCTTTTGGAGCACATCCAAGAGGTTGTGCAGGAAAACCCTGTCCTGGAGCTGAAGGACGCCTGTGACGAACAGGACGAGTTTTCTGTGCTGCAGCGCAAGCTGGACTGGCTGGAATCCACCGATGTGCAAAACCGCATCTATCACCAGGACGACACCAGCGAGCCCGGCGACCCGGTCTCTACTTACGGCACGGTGGAGGAGTGGGAGGAAAACCTGTATTTCTATCTGTTCGCGCAGCTCCAGGGGGAGGACTTTCCCCCCGAGGTGCTGGCCTCGGCTAAATTTATCATCGAAAGCCTGAATCAGATCGGCTACCTGGACGAAGACGTGGACACGCTGGCGCGCCACATAAACCAGCCCGGTTTCGTGGTGCGGGAGGCGCTGGCCCTGGTCCAGACCCTGGACCCGCCCGGCGTAGGCGCCCGCAACCTCTCCGAGTGTCTTTGCCTCCAGCTGACGCGGCTGGGCGAAGAGCATTCTCTGGCCATGCAGATTGCCAGGGACTACTTAGATCCGCTCTCTAAAAACCGTTACGGGCTGATTGCCCGGGCGCTTGGGGTGGACTGCACCGAGGTGCGGGACGCCTGTGAGCGTATCCGCGCCCTCAACCCCAAGCCGGGCACCGGCTTTTCCGCCCGGGAGCGGCTCTCTTATGTCGTGCCCGATGTCATCGTGGTCAGCTTCCAGGACCACTTTGAGCTGCTGACCAACGACTACTATTTCCCCACCCTCTCCATCAGCGGCTATTACAGAAACCTGATGAAGACCAGCGTCGACAACAGTGTGAAGGACTATCTGCTGAACAAGATGCGCCAAGCCAAATGGATTGTGCGGAGCATTGAGCAGCGCCGTTCCACCCTGATGGAGTGCGCGCGCTGCATCGTGGGCCTGCAGGAGGCGTTTTTCCGCCATGGCCCCGGGCACCTGGTGCCCATGTCCCTGGCCGACGTGGCCGATTGCCTCTCAATCCACGAATCCACCGTGAGCCGCGCCATGCGGGAGAAGTACATCCAGTGCAACTCGGGGGTCTACCCCTTCCAGTACTTTTTCTCCCGGGGCCTGGCCGCCGCCCGGCGCGCCGGCGACGGCGGCATTCCCACGGCGGACACAGGGGAGGCCGCGGCGGTCTCTCCCGACGCCGCCAAGGCTCTGCTCAAGCGTCTCATCTGTGAGGAGGATAAGAAAAAGCCCTTCTCCGATCAGAAACTCTGCGTGCTCATGGCGCAGGAGGGTGTCTTGATTTCACGCCGTACGGTGGCCAAATACCGGAGCGAGCTTCATATCCCTTCCGCCACAGGGCGGAAGAGCTTTGACTGAGGCAGGGGCGGCAGACGGCCGCCCCTGTTTTCCTTTAGACGTACAAGGTCCGCCCCGCCGTCTCCCCCGCGGCGCGCGGGCCAGAGAGGTGATGCTGTGATGCTCAGCTTTGAGCGGGTGGGCGAACTGCTGGACCAGATCGCCGAGGCGTTTCCCCCGGCATTCTATCAGGCGCTCAACGGCGGCATTCTGCTGCTGCCCGAGACGAGGCTGGACGACCGTACGGACGGCCAGCTCTATGTCATGGGGGAGTACTGCCACAACCAGATGGGGCGGTATATCAACCTCTACTATGGCTCCTTTGCCGCGGTCCTGGGGGACGAGCCGGAGGAGGTGTGGGACGATGAGCTCTACGCCACACTGGCCCACGAGTTCACCCATCACATAGAGAGCCTGGCCGGGGAGCGGGGCCTGGAGCGCAAGGACGCGGCCCTCCTGGAGGAGTACTGCGACCGGCGCCGGGAGGGCGGTTAGCCCCCCCTGCCGCCCTCCGGCGGCGGTGTGCGCCGGTGTTTCTTCGGGCCCCATTCGGGCAGGGGCAGCCGCTGCATGGCCCCAAACACGTATTTCCTCAGGTTGGGATAGCGCCCTGAGAGGTCCCCGATCAGCTCCTTGACCTCCTGCCGCTTAGTATGGCCGTTGGCGGGACACGGGTTGTCGACCACCGGCAGGGCCAGCCGACGCGCGGTGGCGCGGATGAAGTCCTCCCCGCAGTAGAGCAGCGGGCGGATCTGGGTGATGCCGGTGCGGTCCAAAAAGGTCACCGGCTGGAAGCAGGACAGCCGCCCCTCGTAAAAAAGGGAGAGGAAGAAGGTCTCCACCGCGTCGTCAAAGCTGTGTCCCAGGGCGATTTTGCGGATGCCCCGGGCCAGCAGGGCGTTGTGAAGGCCGCCGCGCCGCATCTTGGCGCACATGGCGCAGGGGTTCTCCTCCCGGCGCTGGTCGAAGATGATGTGGTGGATATTGGAGGGCAGGACGGTATAGGGCACCTCCAACCTTTGGCACAGGGCGGCCACCTGGGAAAAATCCATCGGCGCCCGGCCGTCCGCCGCCCCCATGTCCAGTGTAATCGCCTCCACCGTGAAGGGGACTGGATAAAAGGTCCGCAGCTTGGCCAGGGCGGCTAGCAGCGTCAGGGAATCCTTCCCCCCTGAAACGCCGACCGCCACCCGGTCCCCGGCCTGAATCATATCGTAGTCCTCCACACAGCGGCGGACATAAGAGAGCAGCTTTTCCATCAACAGCACTCCAAAAAATTTTTAAATTGAGTTTGAGATATCAAGAGTTAAAGGGAGGATAAGCAAGGAAACGGGAGGTTTGATTTTCTAAATGTAAAAAAGCCCAAAAAGGTATTGCGGTATTGCGCTTTCAGGCCGGAGATAACAAGGTAACCCAGCAGATCATTTCGCTTAATGAGATCTTTAAGATACTGCCTCATATTATATCAGCAAACCCCTTTACCATTTCTTCTGCAGCTCCGGGAACATAAATTCTGAATATTATAGCACCGCCCGAAATACAAAGTCCCTGTCCACTAAGAGCATTATATCATTAATTGCACCCTAATAAAAAAGGCCGGCGGCTGAGCCGTTACGAGCCTGGAAGGGCCGCAGCGCAGGCGCTTGGCCGCAGAGGCTGCCGGCGGGCATTGCAGC
>CAYPZF010000146.1:0-3531 GCA_964415275.1 uncultured Oscillospiraceae bacterium
AAGGGTTGGAGTTCTGCTGCGCGACCTTCTTGTGGTCCACGAACTCCCCGTGGATGATATAGCGGGAGACCGTCTTATATACCAGGAAGGTGATGCCGGAATTGACCCCCGCCTTAATCAGGTTGAAGGGGAGAATCACGGGGAGGAGCAGGGAGTCCACAAAGCCGCGGCTGGCAGCCAGGGCGGCGGCGTCGGTGATGTCAGGGGTGACAAAATAGGGTGTGACGAAGTGGTTGAAGGCCAGCATGACGAGGCCCATGGCCAGCGTGCCGCACGTTAACGCCAGAACAGCGCCCCTCTTGGTGCGGCGGAATTTGTAGATGGTGCCGGCCACCAAAACCAGGCTGGAGGTGGCGGCGATGTGCATGGCAATGCCCATAATGCCGCTTTGCGCGCTCACGGTGACGCCCTGGATTACGCTGGCCACCACAGTGAGGCAGACACCGGCCAGGGGGCCGTACGCAAAGGTGCCGATGAGGATGGGGATGTCGGCCGGGTCATACTCCAGGAAGGGGGCCGCGGGGAACAGAGGGAAGTGAACGAAGTAGACCAGCACGATGGAGAGGGCCACGAGCATGGCCATCACGGCGAGTTTCTTGATGCGCGGGTTCATAAACATACTCCTCTCGGGGCATAAAAAAGCCCCTTTTGCATAGTAACCCCTGAAAAGCAAAATGCCCTCCAGGTGTTAAAAGCATAAAGGGAGAATGCGCGCGCCAATAACACGTCTTCTTCCATCCAGACTGCGACTTGCCTCGGCAAGTCTCACTGTTGGCTCTGGAGTCACACCAGATCAGTCGCAACGAAATACCATTGCGAGTCGCGGGCTATACCGCCAGTGGGGAATCGCACCCCGCCCTGAAGACATTTTTATTTCAGTTGTCCTGCTCTTAGTATACAGGAAAAAAAGTAAAATGCAACCCCCAGATTCCGCTGGAAAGTTGAACAAAACGTACAAAAACAAATGTTCTAAAAAGTGGTTGACGGGCATGGGAAACTTTGATACAATAAGGAAAACTGTGGGAGCAGAGGAAGGAGAGAGCGCCCTGGACAAGGCAAAAACATGCTGCTTTACCGGTCACCGTCCGAACAAGATGCCGTGGGGGGACAACGAGGAGGATGCGCGCTGTGTCGCACTGAAAAAACAGATCGACGCCGCTCTGCGCAAAAGCTACGAAAATGGGAAACGGCACTTTATCTGCGGTATGGCTTTGGGGGCGGACATGTATTTTTGCGAGGCTGTCCTCGCTCTGCGCGATGAATTGCCCGGCATCACCGTAGAGGCCGCCCTGCCCTGTGAAGAGCAGGCCGCCCGCTGGAAAGAGCAGGACCGAAAGCGGTATTTTTCCCTGATTGAGCGCTGCGACCTGGAGACCATGGTGCAGCACCGGTACGACCGGCAGTGTATGCAGCGCAGGGACCGCTATATGGTAGACCGGTCCTCCCTGGTCATCGCCGCCTACGCGGGCTATCTGGGCGGCACCATGTACACCTTGCAGTACGCGATGCGTCAGGGGGTGGAGACAGTCATTCTCGATATAGACAAAAAATGACGGTCAGACGCTTCATTTTATAGCGGCGGAACATGTAACACAGAGAGCTGGGGCCGACGGCCCGGGCTCTTTTTTCTTTTGCCGGGCATCGGACGCCGGCGTTGTCCAGCGCATAATCCATTCCTTCAGGGGAGAAAATGACCTGAGATGATATCTCTGTGAGGAAGGAGCGACGTTGTGGAGAAAAAGCAGCTGTTCCAATATGGTGCCCATGCGGCCGCGGCGCTGAAACCGGACGGCATGGGGCGGAGCGGGCCACTTTGCCGTGCCCTGAAGGCCGACCTGGCACGGATCAAGGAAAAAGAACTCCTTCTTTTTCGTCGGACCGTACGCTCTCAACCGGCGGAGTGGCTGCTGGACAACAGCTGGCTGGCCAGGAGGGAAGGGACGGAGGCCGCCGCCGCGTTTCGCCGCGCCGGCCGTATGCGGAAGGCGGATCAAACCCTCTGGCTGATGGGGCTGGCCCGGGCCTTTGTCCAAAGCGGCGAGGAGATAGACGGGGCGGGGATGGCCGCTTTCCTGGCCGGAACGCAGTCCGTTTTTCCCTTCACGGAACAAGAGCTCTCCCTCTGGATATGCGCCATCCGGCTGGCGCTGGTAGAGCGTGTCGCAGCCCTCTGCCCCCAGATTGAGGCTGAGTCCGCGCCGGAGGAGAGGAGGGAGGAGGAGGGCAAGCTCTCCGCCACCCTGGGCGCCTTGTTTTCCGCCCTTAAATACCTGGCCGCCGCGGATCTCTCCGATGTGCTGGAGGAGGCGAGCCTGGTGGAGAGCCTGCTGCGCCAGGACCCGGCCGGTGTCTATACAAAGATGGATGACGACACCCGCAGGCGCTATCGCTATCAGGTCTGCCGGCTGGCGAAAAAACACGGCATCAGCGAGGCGGAGGGCGCCGGACGCGTTCTCTCCATGGCCATGGAGGCCGAGGGAGAGAAACGCCACGTGGGCTATTTCCTCTTTCGACGTCCGTTGGGCGGGCCGCCGGACACCCATTCCTCCGCCCTCTATTTCACCGCTTTTTTGGCGGTTACCCTGGCGGTGACGCTCTTTCTCGGCTTTACCCTGCGCAGCGGGCTGGTCACGCTGCTTCTGCTGCTGCCCATCTCCGATATTGTAAAAAACTGCGCCGATTTCTTGAGTGTGCGCATCGTCCGCCCCAGGTCGGTCCACCGGATGGCCCTGCGGGAGGGCCTCCCGCCCGAAGGGCGCACCCTCTGTGTGATCGCGTGCCTGCTCACCGACGAGAAGAGCGGCTCCTCCCTGGCCGCGCTGTTGGAGCGCTACCGGCTGGCCAACCGGGACAGCGGAGACCAGCTGCTGTTTGGGCTGCTGGCAGACCTGCCGGACAGCAAGGCCCCCATGGGCTCCGCCGGGTGGAAGTGGGTGTCGGCCGCCAGAGAGGCGGTGAATGCCCTCAACCAAACCTATGGCGGCGGTTTTTATCTGCTGTTCCGGCGGCCCGAGTATGAGGCCAACGAGGAGAGCTACCGGGGCTGGGAGCGGAAGCGGGGTGCGCTTTTGGAGCTCTCCCGCCTGCTGAAGGGCCGTCGGACCCGCCTGAAGGTGCTGGCGGGGGACTCCGCCGCCCTCAAGGGGGTGCGCTATGTCATCACTCTGGACAGCGACACCGCCCTCAATGTGGGCACCGCCCGGGAGCTTGTGGGCGCCATGCTCCATCCGCTGAACCGGGCCCATGTGGACCCGCGCAGCCGGGTGGTCACCGAGGGGTATGGCTTGCTCCAGCCCAGAGTGGGTGTGGACCTGGAAGCCGCCAACCGCTCCCATTTTGCCCGCATCTTTGCCGGACAGGGGGGGGTGGACCCCTATGGGTCGGCCTCCAGTGATGTCTTTCACGACCTCTTTGACCGCGCCACCTATACCGGAAAGGGTATTTTTGACGTAGACGCCTTCTTTGCCTGCCTGGACGGGCGGTTTCCTCAAAACCGCGTCCTCTCCCACGACCTGCTGGAGGGGGCCTACC
>CAYPZF010000147.1:0-3491 GCA_964415275.1 uncultured Oscillospiraceae bacterium
GGGCGGTCAGCCGCCCGGAGAAGTGCCCGCCGCCCCGCAGGTCGGCGTCCGGTCCGTATTTCATCAGGGCGGTGTAGTCGGCGTGGGAGGGGCGGGGCGTGTCTCGGAAGGCGTCATAGTCCCCCGAGCGGGTGTCGGTGTTCTCTATGACCGCGCACAGAGGCGCGCCGCAGGTGACGTTGTGCTCCAGGCCGGAGAGAAAGACGGGCAGGTCGGGCTCCCCGCGGGGGGTGGCCAGAGGCCCGCCCGGCCTGCGCCGGGCCAGAAAGGCCAGCAGGGCGTCCATATCCACCGTCTCGCCCGCCGGCAGGCCGTCCACCACCACGCCCACGGCCCTGCCGTGGGACTGGCCGAAGACAGAGATTTTAAGGCGGGCTCCAAACTCAGATGACATCGGCGACACCTCCCAGATTGCGATAGACGGAGAAAAAGGACGGGTAAGATTTGTTGACGGCCTGGGCGTCCCGCAAGACAACCGGCCCCTGGCATCCGGCGGCCGCGATGGCGGCGGACATGGCCATCCGGTGGTCGTTAAAGCTCTCGGTCTCGCCGCCGGCAAGGGCGCCGCCCCGGACCAGCAGCCCGTCGGACAGCTCGGCCGCCTGGCCGCCCAAAGACCTCAGCATCGCGGCGGTGGCCTGAAGCCGGTCGCTCTCCTTCAGACGGAGGCGGGCGGCGTTTGTAAACCGGGTTTCTCCCTGGGCATAAGAGGCGACCACCGCCAGGATGGGCAGCAGGTCGGGGATGTCGGACACGTCAATTTCACACCCGGTGAGGGGGGCGGGCTTGGCGATCACGGCGCCGTCCCGCCAGAAGACCTCGCCGCCAAAGCGGCGAAGGAGGGGCAGAATGGCCCTGTCCCCCTGGAGGGAGTCGGGGGAGAGCCCCTCCACGGTCACGCTGCCGAAGAGTACCCCGGCCGCCAAAAAGAAGGCGGCGTTGGACCAGTCCCCGTCCACCGTGACAGTGCCTGGGGTGCGCAGCCGCTGGCCGCCGGGGATGCGGTAGCCGTCGGCGTCCGCGTGGATGGCGGCGCCGAAGCGGGCCAGGGCGGAGAGGGTCATATCCACGTAGGAGGAGGACTCCAGGGGGGTGGTCAGCCGGATCACGCTGTCCTCCGCGGCCATGGGCAGCGCCATCAGGAGGCCGGAGAGGTACTGGGAGCTGATGTTGCCGGGCAGGAGAAAGGTCCCGCCCCGGAGCCGGCCCACGGCCCGAAGGGGAATCCGGCTGGCGGAAAAGGAGACGCCGTGGTCCTCCATCAGCCTGGTCAGGGTCTCCAGGGGGCGGTCGGGCAGCCGTCCGCCGCCGGCAAACCCCACACCGTCGCACAGGACGGCGGCTACGGGCAGCAGAAAACGGAGGGTGGAGCCGCTCTCCCGGCAGTCCAGCAGAGGGGCGTCGGCGGGGGCGGAGATGGGGACCACGGTGTGGCAGTCCTCTGTGCGCGCCAGGTCGGCGCCCAGCGTGCGCAGACAATCCACAGTGGCGTCAATGTCGTCAGAGACCCCGGCGGGCGACAGCCGGGTGGGCCCGTCGGCCAGGGCGGCGCAGATGAGCAGCCGGTGGGCGTCTGACTTGGAGGGGATGGCGGTGACCCCGCCGGAGAGAACGGCTGGGCTGAATTTTATATGCATGGCGGTTCCTCCTTGCCCAAAGCGATGATACGGGCCAGCTCAGGCACCGGAATGGTGCGCAGAACGCAGTCGCCGACGGCGCGGGGCATCACCAGGGTGATTTGGTCTCCACCCCGTTTCTTGTCGGACAGGGCGGCGCTGTAAAGGGCCTGGGCCGGGTAATTCGTGGTCACGGGCAGCCCGTTCCGGCGCAGCACACGACTGATGGCGGCGGCGGTGCCGGGCACCGCAAGGGAGAGCCGTTCCGCCGCCCGGGCCACCATGGCCATTCCGATGGCCACGGCGCGGCCGTGGGAGAGGGAGAAGCCGCTGCACGCCTCAATGGCGTGCCCGATGGTGTGCCCCAGGTTCAGCAGCCGGCGGCGGCCGTGGTCCAAGGGGTCCTCCTCCACCAGAGCGCCCTTGATGGCCACGCAGCGGGCGATGAGGGCGGGCATCCGCTCGGGCTCCGGCAGGCGGTCGGCGTCGAAGGCGTCGAACAGGGCACGGTCCGCGAGAACACCGTATTTTATGACCTCAGCCACGCCGTCGGCAACCCCGTGGGCGGGTTGGGTGGACAGGCACAGGGTGTCGCAGAGGACGGCGGAGGGCTGCCAGAAGACCCCCGCCAGGTTTTTGCCCTGGGGTAGGTCCACGGCGGTTTTTCCGCCCACCGAGGCGTCCACGGCGGCCAGAAGGGTGGTGGGGAGCTGTACAAAGCGGATGCCCCGGTGGTACACACCGGCGGCAAAGCCGCCCAGATCTCCCGCCACGCCGCCGCCCAGGGTGACCACCAGATCGGCGCGGGTGAGGTGCTGTCCGGCGAGAAAGTCCAGCACATCGGCCAGCGTGGAGAGGGTTTTGGCGCCCTCTCCGGCGGGGAAGACAAAGTGGCACACCGGGAATCCGGCGGCCTCCAGAGAGGCCCGCACAGCGGGCAGGTAGTGCTCCGCCACCGTGCTGTCGGTGACCACGGCGGCCCGGCAGGGCGGGATGGTCTCGGCCAGCAGCGCCCCGCAGTGGGGGAGCAGTCCGGGACCGATGGTGACAGTGTAGCCTCCGCCGGCGCGGATCCGCACACGTTGCAGTTCTTCCATGGCTCAATTCCCTCCCGCGGCGGCCTTTAACATACGGCCTTCCCGCAACAGCGCGCGCAGGGTGTCGGCGTCAGACGCGTTCAGGGCGTTCAGATATCTGGTCAGGTTTTGAATCAGCAGGGAGAGCTCCTCCGCCAGATAGGGCGCGTTGGCCAAAAAGAGCTCGGTCCACATGGCTTCGTCCAGCTCGGCCACCCGGGTGAGGTCCCGGTAGCTCCCGGCGGAAAAGCCGTCATGGCGCTGGGCGGTGGGGGATTTGATAT
Organism: uncultured Oscillospiraceae bacterium; assembly: GCA_964415275.1. GTDB lineage: Bacteria > Bacillota > Clostridia > Oscillospirales > Oscillospiraceae > JAEWRY01. The sequence continues at coordinate 2,977 of CAYPZF010000147.1, forward strand.
AGGCGCTGGAGGTGATATGGGCCAGCTGGGAGGTATAGGCAATCACCTGATCGTGGGTGTCCGGGGCGGCGAGGACCACGCGGGCAAAGCCGATGTCCAGGAAAAACGCCCTCAGACTGTCCAGAACGGCGCCATCCACCGCCTCCCCCGGGGTCAAAATCATGGGGGCGCCCAGAAAAAGGTCGTCGCAGGCGTGGAGGAAGCCGCCCCTCTCCTTGCCCGCCATGGGATGCCCTCCCACATAGGTAAAGCCGTATCTGGCGGCGATGGGGGAGAGGGCTTCATGCATCTCCCGCTTGACGCCGCAGAGGTCCACCAGGACGGCAGAGCCGCCAAGTCGTGCGCTGTGCGCCTCCGCCCATTGTACCATGGCGGCGGGCGGGAGGGCAACCAGAATCAAATCGCAGGCAGAGAGCCCCTTGTCGTCCAGCACGCCATCCACGGCGCCCCCTGCCAGGGCGGCGGCCATGGCATCTCCGCTCTGGTCATAGCCTCAGATATAGTGCGCGGTGCGT
>CAYPZF010000148.1:0-3455 GCA_964415275.1 uncultured Oscillospiraceae bacterium
GGTTAGGCGGTCACGCTTTTTCAGCGAACACTCATTGCGCCGGAGCTCCGGCCGGCATTGAGCGCGCCGCGCACGGCCTAACTTGACCCGCCTGCCTCAAAACGCGGCAGGCCGCAGTACAAACAGGGTTTATAACTTGATCTCAATCTCCACACCGGCGGGGAGCTCAAGGGCCATCAAAGACTCCACCGTCTTGGGGGAGGGCTTGATGATATCAATGAGCCGCTTGTGGGTGCGGCGCTCAAACTGCTCGCGGGAGTCCTTATATTTATGGACGGCGCGCAGGATGGTCACGATCTCTTTTTTTGTGGGCAGGGGGATGGGCCCGGAGACAGTGGCGCCGGTGCGCTTGGCGGTCTCTACGATTTTCTCGGCGCTCTGGTCAATCAGCTGATGGTCGTAGGCCTTGAGACGAATGCGAATCTTCTCTTTTTGCGTTGCCATTGTGTGTTCCTCCTTAAACATACGAAGTGATGGGGTGTGGGTGTCCGCCCTGTCACGCGGGCGCGGCTGTGCGCGCCGACGCGCTTCCCTTCGTACGGTGAGAAAACTTCTGTACACGTCTCCGTGCGTATCACTTCACGGCAGAAATAAAACCGGCGCATCGCAGGCCGGTTCCGTTCCAGCGCAACGATATACGCCAGCACAGAGTTCCTCAGCCGCCCGATTCTCGTTCGGACATACTCCGCGAAAGTTACCGGGTAAAACCCGCAATCTCCCGCATCATCGCAGACTGCGCCCAAATAGGCGCTTAGTAAGCATATTATACATGGAAACAAAAGTCAAGGAAAACTTGCGTCTCCAGGCGAGAAATTTTTTCTGCCGCGCCATAAGGGCGGGGGCACGCCCTTCCGCGCGCCCCCGCCCCGGCTAAAAGCAGCCGCTCTTCTTACTTTCTCAGTACAAGCGTGGCGTAAAACTCCGCGCCGCTGTACGTGCCGTAGGCGATCATCCGGTCACCGGTTTGCAGATCGCGCAGGGACAGGGTGGTGCCGTCCACCTCCAGATATCGGGTGCCCCCGGTGGTTACGTTGACAGTGAGAATCCGGTCGCTCCCGGTCTGAGCATCGCTCGTCTGGAGCAGAATGCTCTTCCCATCCACATTTACATATAGAATGGTGCCGGTCACATCGGTGGAGGACGTGGCGCTGTCCGCCACACGGATGGCGACAAGCCGGTCCCCGCTCAGGGTCAGCTCCAAGACATCGCCCGGCTGCAGGGCGGAGAGGGCTACCGTCCTGTCGTCCTTCACAATTTCAACGTCCTTCCCGACCTGATAGGCGGCCGGCGTCCCGTCGGTCAAAGTCAACTCCAGGGTGTTGCCCGCCGTCTCCTGTACGATGCGGGTAATGGTGCCCTTCAGATTGGCCTCCCGCTGCTCGGACTCAATCAGCGTAACCTCGTAAAAGCGCAGGGTGACGGTCACATCGTCCCCTACCCGGAGCTTGTCGATGGTGCTCAGCGCCCCGTTCCGCTCGATGTCGGGCAGGTCGGTCATATCCAGGTTGAACGCGTATACCACGCCGCTGTCGTCCGTCACATAGAGGACGGTCACGGTGGCGTAGGTGATTCTGGTGATCTGCCCCTTCACCTCCGCCCGGCCGGGGTAGGCCTCCAACCGCTCCACCTCGCCGATGCCGTTCAGCCGGGCGGTCACAAGCCAGTCCTTCTGGACGTTTTGAAATAGAATCGTCCCGCCGTTATAGGTGACACCGGCACCGGCGGCCATCTTGTAGGTCACCGCCTTGCCCGTGCTGTGGTCGACCAGCTGGAGGGTGGACGGGCTACTGGTATAGGTAATCCCCCTCACGGAGCCCTGGACATAGGTGACCGCAGTGTTCACCGCGGCGGCCTCCGCCTGGCCGGCCACGTCATTGGACGCCCGCACCTCAATATAACTGCCCACATGCCCGCTTTTGAGGGTCCCCGCCAGTCCGTTGACAGACACCTCCGCGTCCTCCGGCACCTGGAAGGCCTGGGTCACGCCGTCAAAGCAGATGATTTGCAGCTCTGTCACCGTCTGCTCCGTCTTGACCTGGCGGATCAGGCCGGTGTACAGCGTGGTGCCGCCCGTAAGCTCCACCATCAGCAGCCTGCCCGCGCGGTCCGCAAGGCAGATTGCCTCGGTGTAGTCCGACGTGTCGTCAATCAGGGTGTAGTCTCCGGTCACCCCGCCCACCGTCACGCTGGTAAAGCGGTCGAGGGCCAGGACGCGGGCGGCGTCCGCGGTCTTTAAGCTCAGAGCCTCCCTGGAGAGGGAGGTCACCGTTCCGGTGAGGGTCTCGGTTTGGCTGGCGGGCAGGATGCGCACCGACGTCACCGCGCCGCTGGCCGACAGACACGCCCTGGCGTACATGCCCACGGTCAGAGAGGCCTGGGTGACCGGCATGTTGTTCTGATAGAACACCGCCGTGGGCGGGACCGACACCGCCCGCTGCACGCCGCCGTTTTTCAGCGTGACGGAGCTTGGGCCGCCGGCACCGGAGGACACCCCCGCCACAAGGCCCGCGGTCCAGCTGTAGCTTGTGTACCGCGGCAGCTCTCGCACAATGCCGCGCGCCTTGACAAAGGAGACCACCCGGGAGAGCATGGTGGCGGCCACCGCCCTGTTGAGGGTGGAGTTGGGCTCGAATTTGTTCTCCTCCGTCCCCTCCACGACGCCGTAGGTGGTTAACAGATAGACATAGGGCCTCCGGCTGACGGAGATGGCCGCGCTGTCCGCAAAGTTCATGCTGTAGGTCTCCAGGCTCTTGGCCAGCTCCTCAAGCCCCATCGCGCGCACCAGATAGAAGGCAAAGTCCTGCTTGGAAATGGACTTGTCGATGGCGCCCGTCGTCCGCAGGGACTTCAGCTCACTGCTGCTCACAATGCCCAGCTCCAGGCACACGGCAAAATCAGCGTGGAACCAGTCCTGGGCGGTGCCGAAGATGCCCGTTACCTCGTCGGCCCGGTCAGCGGAAATGGAGGCGTAGACCGCGGCGGTCAGCCCCGCGCTGCGGGCGCAGATGGCGAGGGCCTGTCCGGTGGTGAGCTCCCTGCCCGGGCCAAAGGTCCCGTCCTCGTAGCCCTTGAAGATGCCCTGGCCGGCCATATCGCTGATGTAGCCCGCCGCCCAGGTCCAGTTCCCCGTCACGTCGGGAAAGGTCACCGCCGACGCGGGCAGAACGGCCATCGGCGCCGCCAGAAGCAAGGCCAGCACAAGGGCCAGCACGCGTTTACATTTCATAAGGCACCTCCGTCTTGTATCCATTCCTTGTTTTTACACTTCTTCCAGCTAAGTATAGCGGTTTCACAGGCAAATTGCAACGAAAAAAACAAAGCCCCGGGCGGCCCCGGGGCTTTGTCTCTTACTCTTCCGGGGGGACGTCCGGCGCCTCGTCAGACACCTCCGGCTCCTCCGGGGGATACTCGGAGACGCAGCTCCAATCAGCGTTTTCCTCAGGGCGCGCCCGCTC
>CAYPZF010000149.1:0-3452 GCA_964415275.1 uncultured Oscillospiraceae bacterium
CACGGAGTTTCAAAGGGACCTGATGTCCATTGCCCAGAAGCAGCTGATTTCCAACCTCAGGAACGACAGGAGCCTCGACGAGCGCACGTCTGCGTATTTGCAGGCCTTCTGCATTGCGGGGGCGCTGACCATCCTGCAAAAGTGGCTGCGGGACGGGATGGTGGAGTCGTCCCAGGAGATGGCCGAGCTCATCTCCACCCTGCTCTCCGAGGGGGTTTCCTCCTACCTCTGAAAAACCGGAGCGCGTTCAGGCGGGGGCGGAAAAAAGGAAGCGCCTTGAGCGGGGCTCCAGGCGCCTAGGTACGTGTTTACAGTGCGAGACAGAACCTTATGGGAGGCAGCGGAACCCCGCTGCCTCCCATTCTTACTCAGAGGGACTGGGCCAGCTGCCTGCCGTAGTCTACGCAGGCGGCGCGCGCCGCCTCATCGGGCACCCAGTGGGAGCGGAAGCCCTCGTTCACCACCAGGAAGCCGCAGTCCTCCAGCCCCTTGGTCAGCAGCTTGACGGCTTCGCCGCTCCAGCCGTAGCTCCCGAAGGCGGCCCCTTTTTTGTTCTTGAATTTGAGGCCCTTCATCATCTCCAGCAGCCCGCCGAGGGAGAAGACATAGCCGTTGTTGATGGTGGGGGAGCCCAGCAGGACGGCCTTGGAGCGAAACACCTCGGTGAGGATGTCGTTTTTGTCCCACCTGGCGGCGTTCATCAGCTTCACCGTCACGCCGGGGTCGGCCTGCCGGATGCCGGAGGCGATGGCCTCCGCCATCTGACGTGTGGAGTTCCACATGGTGTCGTACACCAGCGTGACCTGGTTTTCCTGGTAGTTGTCGGCCCAGTTCAGGTATTGCTCGATGATACGGGTGGGGTTCTCCTTCCAGATCACCCCGTGGCTGGGGCAAATCATGTCAACCGGCAGGCCCAGGCTCAGGACCTCGTTGATTTTCTTGGTGACGAAGGAGCTGAAGGGCGTCAGGATATTGGCGTAATACTTCAGCGCCTCCTCAAAAAGCTCTGCCTGGTCCACCGCGCCGTCGTACAGCGACTCGGTGGCGTAATGCTGGCCGAAGGCGTCGTTGCTGAACAGGATGTTTTCCCCGGTCATATAGGTGAACATGGTGTCCGGCCAGTGGAGCATCGGGGCCTCGATGAAAATCAGCTTGCTGTCGCCCAGGTCCAGGGTGTCGCCGGTTTTGACGGTGACAAAATTCCAGTCCTGGTGGTAGTGCCCCCGGATGATTTTGGCGCCGTTTGCCGTGCAGTAAATCGGGGTGCCCGGGATTTCGCGCATGAGCTCGGGCAGCGCGCCGCTGTGGTCCACCTCGTTGTGGTTGCAGATAATATAGTCAATCTGCTTCAGGTCAATCTCCTGTTTGAGCCGGGCGACGAACTCCTTATCAAAGGGCTTCCATGCCGTGTCAATCAGCGCGGTCTTTCCATCCCGCACCAGGTAGGAGTTGTACGACGAGCCCCTGTGCGTTGAATACTCGTCGCCGTGAAACCTTTTGAGCTCCCAGTCCACCTTGCCGACCCAACTTACCTTTTCCGTTAATTTCTGCCCCATATCCAAGCCCTCCTCAATCTGTGTGAACACTCTGCCGCTGTCTGTGCTATCATTTGGCCGCGGCACGATTTTATACCTGAAAACCTCTGTACTATCCCATTATACAGCAAAATAAAAATTTTAAAAGGGAATTGTTGCCACGCGGCGGACGGAGCTGCCCACCGGGGCGTAAGGGGCATGAGAGGAAGGCAGGGGGAGACCCCCCTGCCTTCCTCTCATAGGGTTATTCTTCGTCGTCCTTCAAATGGGAAAGACGCTGCTTCACCTGCTGGAGCTGGCGCTCCAGAAACTCCGCCCGATTGCTCAGGAACGCTCTTTCGTCGGGGGCCTCTCCGGCGGCTCCGGCGTACCCCGGGGGGCCAAAAAACGCCCATCCCGGCCGCCCGGCCGCACCGGCCCTATTGCGCGCTCCGCGCCCGCCGCCGAATCGGCAGCCAAAGCCTCCCATGGCTCCAGCCGGGGCTTCATAGCCGGGCGCCGCCCGGCCGGCGCAGTAGCCCGCGCCTCTTCCCGTCATCCGGCCCATTCCCATGGGACCTGTTCCATCTCCTCTTGGCATATGTCTCACCTCCTTCCCTTATGGTCACGCGGTTCAACAATTACTGACATATGTCTGAAACAACTATACTTGATTTACTGACATATGTCAATAATTATTTGCGAAAAAGGAAAAAATGCTTGGAACGATGCCCTGTCGGAAACGCCGCCCGCTCCCGCCGTGCCGCGGACTGCGTAACGAGCCGCCCGTCCAAAGGGCTTGGGAAAAAAGGGAGGACGCCATTTAAATTTTTATTGACAAGCTCTGTGGGCGATGATACAGTTATAGAACATAATACCACAATATTTTCCAGGGGGTTCCTTTCAAAATGCGCTGTTTTTGCAACAAAAATAAGAATCAGCCGGCCGCATTCTTTTATATTCTGATTGCCTCGTTTGGGACACGCCATCCCCTGGTGTACATTGACTATTTCCCCAGATACAAGTAAAATAAACAGGAAACGACATTGGGGCGCGTGTCGGCATCCGATGGCGGTGTGCCCGCCAGTCAGCCGGCGGATGCTTTCCGGAGCGTTTTGGGTTACATAAAAATAAAGAATTAGGGTTTACATATGCTTTTTCTTCTGTTCCTCTTTGGGCTGGTGGTCGGCTCCTTTCTCAATGTCTGCATCTACCGCATTCCGAGGGGCGAGTCCATCGCGTTTCCCGGTTCGCACTGCACCGGCTGCGGGACCCCTCTCCGCCCCCGCGATTTGATTCCGGTGGCGAGCTATCTCTCGTTGGGCGGCCGGTGCCGGCACTGCAAGCGCGCCATTTCCCCCCGCTACCCGCTGGTGGAGCTCACCACGGCGGGGCTCATTGTCCTGCAGGGCTGGCGGCGGGAGTCCTTTGTCTCGTTTTTTCTGTACGCCGCTCTCACGGCGGTGCTTATCGTGGTGACCATGATTGACTTCGACCACCAGATCATTCCGGACGGTCTGGTGCTGGTCATCGCCGCGCTTGGGCTGGTCCGTCTGATGACGGTGCTTCTGCCCCAGCGGGGGCCCGCGGCCCTGCTGGACAGCGCCGTGGGGTTTCTCCTGGGGGGCGGCCTGTTCTTTCTCATCGCGGCGGTCAGCCGCGGTGGCATGGGCGGCGGGGATGTCAAGCTGGCGGCGGCCCTGGGGCTGTGGTTCGGGTGGAAGCAGCAGCTGCTGCTGATGTTTATGGCGTTTGTCCTGGGCGCGCTTGTTTCGGCGGCGCTGCTCGCCACCCGCGTCAAGGGCAGGAAAGAGGGCATCCCCTTTGGCCCGTTTCTGGCTGTTTCCGCGTACCTCGTCTCCCTCTTTGGCGACGAGCTCATCCAGTGGTACCGTCAGGCGTTTTTCCTCAGATGACCGATCAAAACATAAGTCAAGC
>CAYPZF010000150.1:0-3407 GCA_964415275.1 uncultured Oscillospiraceae bacterium
CGCCGGCGAGCGCTACAACAAGGTGGTCGACATCTGGTCGCGCACCAACGAGCGCATCGCCAAGGCGATGATGGAAACCATCGGTACCGAGAAGGTCGAGGATTCGGAAGGCAAGATCGTCGACCAGAAGTCGATGAACTCGCTGTACATCATGGCCGACTCCGGCGCGCGTGGTAGCCAGGCGCAGATCCGTCAGCTGGCCGGCATGCGCGGCCTGATGGCCGACACCTCCGGCCGCACCATCGAGATTCCCATCAAGGCCAACTTCCGGGAGGGGCTGTCCGTTCTGGAGTACTTCATCTCCTCCAGGGGCGCCCGCAAGGGCCTGGCCGACACCGCCCTGCGCACCGCCGACTCCGGCTACCTGACCAGGAGGCTGGTGGACGTATCCCAGGAGGTCATCATCCGGGAGCACGACTGCGGCACCCAAGAGGGCATCATGGTGTCCGAGATCTCGGAGCACGGCCAGATCATCGAGACCTTCTCCGAGCGGCTGAAGGGCCGCTATCCCGTCCGGGACATCACGCACCCCCAGACCGGGGAGGTCCTGTTCACCAAGGACACCATGCTGAAGGGCGAGCACGCCGAGGTGCTGCAGGCTGCCGGCATCCACGAGGTGGAGCTGCGCTCCGTGCTCACCTGCCAGGCCAGAAGCGGCGTGTGCTCCAAGTGCTACGGCATTAACCTGGCCATCGGCGAGCCGGTGGGCGAGGGCGAGGCCGTGGGCATCATCGCCGCCCAGTCCATCGGAGAACCGGGCACCCAGCTCACCATGCGTACCTTCCACACCGGCGGCGTGGCCGGCGGCGACATCACCCAGGGCCTGCCCCGCGTGGAGGAGCTTTTTGAGGCCCGCAAGCCCAAGAAGATGGCCCAGCTGGCCGAGATCAACGGAAAGGTCACCATTGAGGAGACCAAGCGCGCCAACGTGTGCAGCCTCACCATTACCGCCGACGACGGCGAGGTGGTCTCCTATTCGCTGCCCTACAGCTCCGGCATCCGCGTAAAGGAGGGGGACACGGTGGAAAAGGGCGAGGAGCTCACCGACGGTGCCCTGTCCCCCCACGATGTCCTGCGCATCCGCGGCGTGGCCGCCGTGAACAACTACCTGATTCAGGAGGTTCAGAAGCCCTACCGCCAGCAGGGCGTGGACATCAACGACAAGCACATTGAGGTCATTGTGCGCCAGATGATGCGTAAGGTTCGTGTGGAGGACGCGGGGGACTCCCCTCTGCTCGCCGGTTCCACCCTGGATTTGCTGGAGTTTGAGGACGCCAAGGCCGCTGTTCAGGCCCGGATTGACGCGGGAGAGACCAACGACGAACTGGAGCTGCGGCTCCCCGTGGCGACCCGCATTTTGCTGGGCATCACCAAGGCCTCTCTGGCCACCGACTCTTTCCTCTCCGCCGCCTCGTTCCAGGAGACCACCAAGGTGCTCACCGAGGCCGCCATCAAGGGCAAGGTGGACCACCTGCTAGGCTTAAAGGAGAACGTCATCATCGGCAAGCTCATTCCCGCCGGCTCCGGACTGGCGATGTACCGTCAAAAGGAAGCCGATGAGGCGCAGCGGCCCCATGGGGTTCCCAATCGGTACGAGGCCGTGGCCGACCTGGCGCAGGGGCCTGCCGCGGCCGCCCTGGCGGCGGCGCCCTTCGCGGAGGAATAGGCCCCGCGCGCCGGACATCCGGAATTGCTTGACTTTCCCAGCGGCGGATGCTATAATCGGGAATTGCGCAGGCAAGCATGCCGCGCGGGAGACGGGGGCGCGTATGCCCCCGGTTTTCCTTGGAATATAAGGGAAAGAGGGGGTAAGCCATGCTGTCCCAGCTCAAGACAGAAGAACGGGTGGTGGGGGCCAAGCAGACGCTGCGCGCCATGGACGATGGCCGTGCCCTCGAAATATTTGTGGCCGGTGACGCGGACCCCCGTGTCACCGACCCCATCCGTGCGCGCTGCGAGGCCTCCGGCCTGCCGATTGTTTCCGTCCCTACGATGGCGGAACTGGGCGCCGCCTGCGGCATTGCCGTGGGTGCCGCCGTCGCTGCGCGGATCCGGTGATTTTAGCGGGAGAATAATCTCTATGCTCTCCTGTTAAAATATGAAATATTTAAGAAAGGAGGAAAACCATGCCCACGTTTAACCAATTGGTGCGCAAGGGGCGCGAGAAGGTCACCTATCAGTCCGCCTCTCCCGCCATGCAGCACGGTCTGAACACCCTGAAAAACAGGGAGACCGACCAGCCGTGCCCTCAGAAGAGAGGGGTCTGCACCGCTGTGCGTACGTCTACCCCGAAGAAGCCGAACTCTGCCCTGCGGAAGATCGCCCGTGTGCGTCTGACCAACGGCTATGAAGTGACCGCGTATATCCCCGGTGTCGGCCACAATCTCCAGGAGCACTCTGTCGTCATGATCCGTGGCGGCCGTGTCAAGGACCTGCCCGGTGTGCGCTACCACGTCATCCGCGGCGCGCTCGACACCCAGGGTGTGTCCGGCCGTATGCAGGCCCGGTCCAAGTACGGCGCCAAGCGTCCCAAGGCCGGCAAGAAGTAAGCCCTCGGCTTACGAATCACCATGAACCATTTGCGCTTTGACGCAGAGCGATTGCTTTGCCGAAAAACGTTGCCTATATAAGCAAGCTGGCTGCGTTTCTCTCGGCAGGCACTGGACAAGCAGGCACTTGTCTTTACACGGGAACCGAACCTCGGTTTTCGAGTACCTATGAATTCGATTCTCTTATGAAGGAGGGAAGCAAAGTGCCCAGAAGAGGAAACGTACCCAAGCGGGAAATTTTGCCCGACCCGGTATATCACTCCACACTGGTAACAAAGCTTGTCAACAGCATCATGATAGACGGCAAGAAGGGCGTGGCCCAAAAGGTTGTCTACGATGCCTTTGACATCATCAAAACAAAGACCGGAAAAGATCCCCTGGAAGTGTTCACCGTCGCCCTGGAAAACATCATGCCGTCTCTGGAGGTCAAGGCCCGCCGTGTGGGCGGCGCCACCTACCAGGTGCCCATCGAGGTGCGCCCGGAGCGCCGGCAGACCCTTGGCCTGCGCTGGCTCACCACATACGCCAGAAACCGCGGCGAGAAGACGATGAAGGAGCGGCTGGCCGGCGAACTGATGGATGCTGCCAACAGCCTCGGCAGCGCCGTAAAGAAGCGGGAGGACACCCACAAAATGGCGGAGTCCAATAAGGCGTTCGCGCATTACCGCTGGTAAACGTGTTGAGGAGATAGAATATGCCCAGGAAAGTATCCTTAGAGCAAACCAGAAACATCGGCATCATGGCTCACATTGACGCTGGTAAAACCACAACAACAGAGCGCATTCTTTATTATACCGGCGTCAACTATAAGGTTGGTGAGACCCATGAAGGCACCGCCACCATGGACTGGATGGCTCA
>CAYPZF010000151.1:0-3374 GCA_964415275.1 uncultured Oscillospiraceae bacterium
GAAGCGCCCCCTGCTGGGGGCGGCGGCGGCAGGGCTGGCCGATTTGGTGGTGGTGCCCTCGGACAACCCGCGCTCGCTGGCGCCCGAGGTGATCATCGGTGACATCCTGGTCGGCATCCCCGCCGGGTCCCCGCCGCCGCTGGTGGAGACGGACCGGCGCGCCGCCATTCGGCTGGCCCTGTCCCAGGGTCGTCCGGGGGACGTGATTGTCCTGGCGGGCAAGGGACACGAGACCTACCAGGAGATCGACGGTGTCCAATCCCACCTGGATGAGCGGGAAGAGGTGGCCGCCTGGTTTGAGAAGTAGTTGCGGTTCTTTTCCTGCCTGTGGTACAATATAGAGTTAGAATTTGAAAAGCACGGAGGGTTGCCCCATGAGGATACTGCTGGCCGCGTTGGTGGCCTTTGTGGTGAGCGCCGCCCTGGGCAGGGCGCTCATTCCAGCGCTGCGGCGCCTCAAGGCGGGCCAGTCGATTAAGGAGGACGGCCCCACCTGGCATATGGCGAAGCAAGGCACCCCCACGATGGGCGGGCTCATGTTCATCTGCGGCGTGACCGCGTCGGTGCTCTGCGTGGGCTTCTCCGATTTGCGGTCGGGACTCTGGAGCGCCGTCTATGTGCTGGGATTCTCCCTGGTGTTTGGCTGCATCGGTTTTTTCGAAGATTACGCCAAGGTGAAAAAGAAGGAAAACACCGGGGTGACCGCCCGCGAGCAGTTTCTGCTCCAGCTGTCCGCCGCCATTTTATTCACGGTTCTGCTGCGCTACACCGGGCACTTAACGCCCAACCTCTACGTCCCCTTTCTGGACGTGACCCTCCCCCTGCGCTGGCCCGCCTATATGGTGTTTGCCGCCTTTGTCATGGTGGGTACGGTAAACGCGGTCAACATCACCGACGGCGTCGACGGGCTGGCCGCCGGCGTTACGCTTCCGGTTGCCGCCTTTTTTACCGCCATTTCCGCCTGGGGCGCCGCCTACTGGCACAAGGCGGAGTATATGCCGCTGGCCCTGTTTTCCGCCGCGCTCTTCGGCGCGCTGGTGGGGTTTCTCCTCTACAACCGCCATCCGGCCAAGGTATTCATGGGGGACACCGGCTCCCTTTTCCTAGGCGGCGCGGTGTGCGGGCTGGCGTTTGCGCTGGACCTCCCCCTCATCCTGATTCCCGTCGGGGTGATTTATATCGCCGAGACCCTTTCCGACATCATCCAGGTGGTCTATTTTAAGGCCACCCGCGGAAAGCGCATTTTCCGCATGGCCCCCCTGCACCACCACCTGGAGCTGGGCGGCTGGGGTGAAAACAAGCTGTGCCTGGTGTTTGGCTCCGTGACGCTGGCCGGCTGCCTGCTGGCCTTCTGGGGCGTGATGGGCCGCTTTCCCCTTTCCTAACACCGGCGCGGACGCCGGGAGCAAGTCCGGCGGCCGCGCCGACTCAACAAGGAGGTGACCATCATCCAAAAGCCGACACGGGACCTGACGGTGGAAGAACAGTTGGCCCGGGGGCCCATTGACATGCCCTTTTTGATGCTCACCCTTCTGCTTGCCGGCATTGGCCTCATCATGATGTTTTCGGCGTCTTACGCCAGGGCGTACTACGAGAGCGGGAACCCCACGGTCTACATCAGGAGGCAGGCGGTTCTGGGCGCGGCCGGGATTGTCATCATGATGCTGGTCTCAAAGTTCAACTACCAGCGCCTGCGCGGGCTGTCGGTCTTTGCCCTCTGGGGCTCCATCGCCCTTCTGTTCGCGGTGCATATCCCCGGCCTGGGGTATGCCCAGGGGGACGCGGTCCGCTGGCTGGCCCTGCCGGTCATCGGCCAGTTTCAGCCCTCCGAGCTCACCAAGCTGGGCATTATTCTCTACTTTTCCGCGAAACTCTCCAAGCGGGAGACCAAGAAGAAAAAGAAAACCTACGACACGCGCAAGCTGTCGGGCCGGTTCCTGGCCTTTCTGGACCGGATTGGATTTGTGGAGCTCTGCGGGTACGGGCTGATTTTGCTCATCATCGTCTTTGCCCTCTACCTGCAAAACCACATGTCGGCTACGGTGCTCATTCTGGTGGTGGCGGCCTCTGTGCTGTTTGCCGCAGGTGTCAAGCTGGGCTGGTTTGTGGCCGGCGGGACCCTGGTGGTCGCTCTGCTCTCTTTCATCATTTTTAACACGGATTATATGCGGGGGCGCATCGACATCTGGCTGGACCCCTGGAGCGACCCCCGCGGCAGCGGATTCCAAGCCGTTCAGTCCCTCCTGGCCATCGGCTCCGGCGGCCTGCTGGGGCTGGGGCTGGGCAACAGCCGGCAGAAGTTCCTCTATTTGCCGGAGGAACACAACGACTTTGTGTTTGCCATTGTCTGTGAGGAGCTGGGCTTTATCGGCGCGGCCCTGATTATTGTCTTATTCGCGCTGCTTATTTTGCGGGGGTATTGGCTGGCCATCCATGCCCGAGACCGGTTTGGCGCGCTCATGGTCGTGGGCATTACCACGCTGTTCGCGTTCCAGGTGTTTTTCAACATCGGCGTGGTCACCGGCCTGCTCCCCGTCACGGGCATTTCACTGCCCTTTTTCAGCTACGGTGGCACCGCCCTCATCATTCAGATGGTGGAGATGGGCGTTGTATTGAGCGTATCGCGCCAGATTCCGGCGCCAAAGGCGGGATAGGGAGGCGACCTGTTGAAGATTTTATTTACCTGCGGCGGCACCGCCGGACACATCAACCCCGCTGTGGCGCTGGCCCGTCTTTTCCGGCAGCGCCGGCCCGACACGGAGATTCTCTTTGTCGGCGCGGAGGTGGGGATGGAGGTTACCCTGGTCCCCAAGGAGGGGTTCCCCCTGAAAACCGTCACCATCACCACCTTCCACCGGGCGTTTCGCTGGAAGGACGTGGTGCATAACCTGGCCACCCTCCGCAATTTGAGCGTCTCCCGCCGTCAGGCGGCGGAGATTCTCAAGGAGTTTGCGCCCGACCTGGTGGTGGGCACCGGCGGCTACGCCAGCTACCCCGTGGTGCGGGAGGCGGCCCGCCGCGGCATCCCCACCGCCATTCACGAGTCCAACGCGGTGCCCGGGCTCACCACCAAGGCCCTCTCCAAATACGTGGACAAGGTGATGGTGGGCTTTGAGACCTCCCGCCCCTACTACCATCACCCGGAACGGGTGGCCGGATAACCCCGGAAACAGCGGCCGGAATCAACCGGAACAGCCGGCCGGATAGGCCGGAATACCCAGAAGCCTCTGAGCGCGGTCCCAGAACACGACGTACAGGTTCCAGGCCAGGTCAAACACGTTGTCAGAGCCGGCCCACTTAACCGGCACCCTCTGGGCGGTCACAATGACGAGCGTCTTTCCCGCCTCATGTACATCGTGATAGATCTGGTCGAA
>CAYPZF010000152.1:0-3315 GCA_964415275.1 uncultured Oscillospiraceae bacterium
GTGCGGGAGGTCACAGGTTCAAGTCCTGTATCGTCCACCAAGATATGGGGAACCCCGCAGTCATTGAGACTGCGGGGTTCCTTTTTTGTGCCGCTATGATTTTTTTGGAGGGTTTTTATGGACTTAAACATCACGGGCATTCTGATCGCGATTGTCTCATACGCCGTCATCGGACTGTTTCATCCCATCGTCATTCGATGCCAGTATCATTTCACCGATCGGGTATGGCCTGGTTTCCTCGCGGCGGGCCTGCTCTTTTTGTCCGTGTCTCTTTTTGTGCGGGATATGGCCTCCATCATACTCAGCATTGTGGGGGCCGCGTGCCTGTGGAGCATCCATGAGCTGCGGGAACAGACAAGGCGCGTTGAAAAGGGCTGGTTTCCCAAAAATCCAAAGCATCAATGACAGCCATTCTCATCGCCTCCGCTCCGGTGCATAATTGCCCTTGTATCTGCCACACTATGGCTGAGGTGATCAATGTGAATGTCCTTCAAGACCTGCCCATGGGGTTCGGTATGGCCCTGATGCAGAATCGGGACGCCGCCAGGCATTTTGAGTCGCTCCCCCAGGCGGAACAGCAGCGCCTGATTGGAAAAACCCACCGCATAACCTCTAAACAGGAAATGCAGATGTTTGTTGCCACGCTCAAAACCCAGTAGCCCCAGGGGGCTGTATCGGCCATCCACCCGCCGGCCGCCACGCCGCTGTCTCCCCGACGCGGCGCAAGCGGTTTGGCATCACCGTCTCCCTTTGGAACCACTTATGATTTGAGGTGAATTGAGCCACATGAAAAAAGATTCAGATCTGTACGCGCTTTTTCAGCACAATCCTCAGGCCAAAAAGTATTTTGACAAACTCCCGGACTATATCCGTGAGCAGATCAGCACGAGGGCCAGCGGGGTCGACTCGTTTGAAGACCTGCGGAATTACGCGGAAAACCTGCTGCGCGGGGACGGTTAAGGAGCTCCGGCTCCTTTTTTTGCGCGCCGGTCCGTCATAGGGCCCTCCTTTATGTCATTTATATCGCAATTAAGCGCATACTATGGCCGAGGTGATATCAATGGCGAAAGCAGGCATGAGCCGCCCCAGCCCCAAAGAAGCGCGCGGCAGTGAACGCAACCGCAAAGCGCACAGCCCCAAAAACGGGGCTCCCCCCGTACCGGAGCTCCAGGGGAAGGCCAAGCAATCCGGCAAACGGGCAAAGCCCGTGCAGGAGTAAACCGCGATGAGGAGAAATTCAGTTGCCTAAGGACAGCCAGCTCGATCAGAAAGAGACCCGCAAACGAAAGGCCAAGGGCGGCCCCACGTTTGCCGAAAGCGCCCTCGACGGCGAGGGACGAAACAACAAGAAGCAATCCGGAAACCGGCACAAGCCGGGGGCGGATAAAAAGTAGCTTGCCGAAAGGCAAGCTACTTTTTTATCCCGCGGGCGGTGTGTCCCCGGCCCGCGCGCCACCCTTTCTCTTCTCCGCATAGAATGGAGATGAGGTGAGTTGCATTGTCCGAACATAATTTGTACAG
Source organism: uncultured Oscillospiraceae bacterium (assembly GCA_964415275.1). Classification (GTDB taxonomy): domain Bacteria; phylum Bacillota; class Clostridia; order Oscillospirales; family Oscillospiraceae; genus JAEWRY01. The sequence goes on from CAYPZF010000152.1 coordinate 1,522, forward strand.
GATTCCGCTTCAGCGCGCCCCAAACGCCTGCGCGCAGGTGCGGGGGAGTCCTGCCTGTCCTTCCGTTCGGGGGACGGTCTGTTTTTATCAGACGGGGGCCGGGACGTTGGTTGTCGCCAATATAACCGGTCTCCCCCAGAGCGAAAACCCTTGCGCGCCCAATTTCTTTGGGTTTCACATCCATGAGAGCGGCCCCTGTTCCGGGACTGCCGACAAGCCCTTCTCCGATGTCGGCGGCCACTACAACCCCCATCATTGCCCGCACCCGGGACACGCCGGGGACCTTCCCCCCCTGTTCGGAGCGGGCGGACGGGCCTTCATGTCCGTGCTGACCAATCGGTTTACAGTCCGTGAGGTAATCGGACGATCGGTTATTGTACATGATTCCGTCGATGACTTCACAACCCAGCCCTCGGGGAATTCCGGGGCGATGATTGCCTGCGGCCGCATCCTCCGGTGACGGCGCGAGAGATAGAGGGTGAGCCGTCAGACGCAACGCTGCAGTGACGGCTCACCCTCTGTGGGATGGCGCGGGGCGGAACGCTATGCGTTCAGGGCGTCCCGCAGGCTGTTCAGGTCGGAGACGGGGGCCTCACAGGTGTAGTCCCGACAGAGGTAATACTGTGTGCCCTGAGGGGGGATGGGGTAGGAGGCGGTAAACGGGGCGACCTCGGCCAGCTGGCGGGCGTTGGCGGGCGTTTTGACCAGGGTGGTGAGGTTGAGGTACGGCGATTCCCGGTACAGGTCCATAAGCGCGGGGGGCGCGGTGTGCTCGGCGGTGACGCAGACGAGCTCCCGGGAGGGATAGGAGACCTCTAAAAACGCCAGAAGGGCGGCGCTGTGCCCGGCGGGCTGGCCGCCAATGGCGGAGGTGAGAAACGAAAGCTGGGCTTGGTCGGCTTGCCGCCAGCGTGTCTCCCCGGTGTATTTGGAGAGGCGCACCAGGAGCAGCGCCGCCGCCGCGTTACCCGAGGGCATGGCGCCGTCATAGATCTCCTTGGGACGGACAATCAGCTGCTCGGAGTCGCTGGCGTAGAGATAGAAGCCGCCATGGGCCTGGTCCCAGAAGAGCGCCAGCATTTTGTCCGCGATTTCAGCCGCCTCTTGCAGCCAGCGGACTTCAAAGGTGGCCTCGTAAAGGGCTAAGAGTGCCAGGCCGTAAAAGGAGTAGTCGGCCAGTTGACCGGCGTGGGCGGCTTCCCCGTCCTTCCACCGGATCATCAGGTGGCCGTCCTTGTCCATCAGGCGCTCCGCCAGAAAACGCTGGGCGCTGCGGGCCGTCCGAAGGTAGTCCGGTGCCGAGAGCAGCCAGCCGGCCTTGGCAAAGGCCGCAATCATCAAGCTGTTCCAGGAGGTCAGGATTTTTTCGTCCTTGTGCAAGACAGTCCTGCCGGCCCGGTGCCGGTAGAGCTTGAGACAGAGGGACTCCAACGCCGGGTCCCAGGTCTCATATTGGGGATTGTCCAGCAGGTTGAGCACATTGCTCCCCTCAAAGTTGCCGCCCTCCGTGACCCCAAACCAGCCGCAGAGCCACGCGCCGTCCCGCTCGCCCAGCACGGCTTTCAGCTCCGCGGGGGTAAAGACGTAGTATTTGCCCTCCTCCCCCTCGCTGTCGGCGTCTTGCCCGCAGTAGAAGCCGCCCTCGGGCGCGGTGAGCTCCCGCAGTACATAGTCCAGGGTCCGCCGGGCGACGAGACGATAGAGCGGACGCCCGGTGTGCCGGTATGCCTCCAGATAGGCGTCCACCAGCAGGGCGTTGTCGTACAGCATTTTCTCAAAGTGGGGCACCAGCCA
>CAYPZF010000153.1:0-1053 GCA_964415275.1 uncultured Oscillospiraceae bacterium
CTACCATAAGTAAGCGGTGATATGGGGGCGGCCGCTATCCATAAAAAACGCCGTGCCCGCCGGAAAACCTCCGGCGGGCACGGCGTTTCTTTTCTTGTCAGCGCACCTGGCCGGTGCCGTAGACGATGTATTTGGAGCTGGTGAGCTCCTCCAGGCCCATGGGGCCCCTGGCGTGCATCTTCTGGGTGGAGATGCCGATCTCGGCCCCCAGGCCGAACTCAAACCCGTCGGTAAACCGGGTGGAGGCGTTCACGTAGACCGCCGCCGCGTCCACCTCATTCAGGAAGCGCTGGGCGGTGGTGTAGTTGTTAGTGACAATACACTCGGAGTGGCCGGTGCCGTGGCGGGCAATAAACGCCATGGCCTCCTCCGCGTCGGCCACCACCTTGATGGAGAGGATGTAGTCGCCGTACTCGGTGTCCCAGTCCTCCTTGGCGGCGGGGACCACCACGTCGCCCAAAATCTCCTGGACGGTGCTCCCGCCCCGGATCTCCACCTGCTTGCGCTTTAAGAACTCATAGGCCATGGGGAGAAATTCCGCCGCCACCGCCCGGTCCACCAGCAGGGTCTCGGCGGCATTGCACACCGAGGGCCGGGAGCACTTGGCGTTGTAGATAATCTCGGCGCCCATCTGGAGGTTGGCGTCCCGGTCCACGTAGACGTGGCAGACCCCCAGACCGGTCTGAATCACAGGGACCCGGGCGTGCTCCATTACGGTGCGGATTAACCCGCCGCCGCCCCGGGGGATGAGCACGTCCAGATAGCCGGTGAGCGCCATCATCTCATTGGCGCTCTGGCGGGAGGTGTCCTCCACCAGACAGACGCAGTCCCGGGGGAGGCCCGCGCGCTCCAGCGCGTCCCGCATCACGGAGACAAAGGCGCGGTTGCTGCGGAACGCCTCTTTTCCGCCCCGGAGCAGGACGCTGTTGCCCGACTTGAGGCAGAGGGCGGCGGCGTCCACGGTGACGTTGGGGCGGGCCTCGTAAATAATCCCGATAAGGCCCAGGGGGACCCGCCGCTTGCCGATGATGAGCCCGTTGGGCCGGGTGCTCA
>CAYPZF010000153.1:1063-3288 GCA_964415275.1 uncultured Oscillospiraceae bacterium
AACTCGAGGGCCAGCTCCACCGCCCGCTGCCGTATGGGGTCGGGCAGGGCGGCGACCTGCATGACCCCCTCCACAATGCCGGAGACGCGGCCCTCGTCCAGGGCCAGGCGGTCCAGCAGGGCCTTGGTCATACCGCTCTCCCGGGCGGCCTCCAGATCCTGCTGATTGGCAGCCAGAATGTCTGCCTGCCGGTCCAGCAGGGCCGCGGCGATGGCCGCCAGCGCGTCGTTCTTCTTCTGGGTGCCCGCGGTGGCCAGGATGCGGGCGGCGTTTTTTGCCGTGAGTGCTTGGGTCTCCAAAACTGTCATTGCGCAGACCTCCTTGCGAGGAAGCGGGTACCGACGTCCCGCCCCTCTATAATATCATAAAGGGATTCCATATGAGCCCCGTTGGTGATGACCATGTCCACCCCGGCCTCCATCGCCAGCCCGGCCGCCGCCAGCTTGGTGGCCATGCCGCCGGTGCCCCGCCAGGTGCCGGCCCCGCCGGCCGCCTCCCTGAGGGTGGGGGTGATGGCGTCCACCCGGTGGATGAGCTGGGCCTGTGGGTTCTTGTGGGGGTCGCAGTCGTAAAGCCCGTCGATGTCGGACAACAGCACCAGCAGGTCGGCCCCGCACAGCCGGGCCACGATGGCGGAGAGGGTGTCGTTGTCGCCCAGCACCTTGCAGCTGCCCGTCTCAATTTCCGCGGTGGAGACCGAGTCGTTTTCGTTTACAATGGGGATGCAACCCAGCTCCAGCAGCGCCTCGAAGGTCTGCCCCAGGTGCTTCGCCCGCGTGGGGTCCTCCACGTCCTCGCCGGTCAGCAAAATCTGCGCCACGGTCACACCGTACTCGCCAAAAAACTTATCATAAAGGTGCATCAGCTCACACTGCCCCACGGCGGCGAGGGCCTGCTTCACCCGCAGCTCGCTGGGCCGCTCTTTGACGCCCAGCTTGTTGGTGCCGATGGCGATGGCGCCGGACGAGACCAGGATGACCTCGTGCCCCATGTTCTTAAGGTCGGTCAGGGCGCGGACCAGGTGGTCTATATTATGGAGGTTGGGGCTGCCGTTCTCCCGGGTGAGGGTAGAGGTGCCTACCTTCACCACGACCCGCTGCGTTTCCTGACTTGTCTTCACACACGACACCTTCCTGCTGCAAAAATGGTTACAATCCGCGGTTAGGCCCGGTATAATATGCCATGCGGCGCGTCCCGCGCCGCGGCATTAAATTTAAGCGCGTGCCGCCGGAGACGGCACATGCGCGTGGTATAATAACCGCAACGCGGTTATTATACCACGGCCCCGGCGGTGATGTCTATGCCCGCGGGGAAAAAGGAAGGACGCTCCTCCGGCGCAAGGGCGGGCAAAAGCTGTCCGCCGGGAGGGTTCCCCCCCGGCGGACGGCGGCTGCCACAGGCAACGAAGCCACGGGGCCCCCCGGCCGCATGGTCAGGGCTTCTGCTTCAGATTAAAAAAGGCGCCCATGCCGGGGTATTCGGCCACCGTGCCCAGCTCCTCCTCAATGCGGATCAGCTGGTTGTACTTGGCCACCCTGTCGGTACGGCTGGGCGCGCCGGTCTTGATCTGGCCGGCATTCACGGCCACCGCCAGGTCGGCGATGGTGGTGTCCTCGGTCTCGCCGGAGCGGTGGGAGACCACGACGGTATACCCCGCCCGGCTGGCCGTCTGAATGGCGTCCAGCGTCTCGGTGAGGGTGCCGATCTGATTGACCTTGATGAGGATGGCGTTGGCCACCCCCAGGTCGATGCCCCTGCGCAGGCGCTCCACGTTGGTGACAAAGAGGTCGTCACCCACCAGCTGGACCTTGTCGCCCAGCGCCCGGGTGAGCATGGCCCAGCCCTCCCAGTCCTCCTCGGCCATGCCGTCCTCAATGGAGATGATGGGGTATTTCTCCACAAGGCGTTTCCACATGGCCACCATCTGCTGGCGGGTCATCCTCTTCTGGGCCTTGGGCAGGAGATAATAGCCGCCGTCCTCGTCCACATACCACTCGGAGACAGCGGGGTCCATGGCGATTTTAAAGTCCTCGCCCGGCGTATAGCCGGCGGCCCCGATGGCCTCCATGATGAGCTTCAGGGCGTCCTCATCCCGCTTCAGGTTGGGGGCGAAGCCTCCCTCGTCCCCCACGGCGGTGGAGCCGCCCTGGGCGCTGATTACCTTTTTCAGGGCGTGAAAGACCTCGGCGCACATCCGCAGGGCCTCCCGCCAGCAATCTGCCCCC
>CAYPZF010000154.1:0-3272 GCA_964415275.1 uncultured Oscillospiraceae bacterium
AGCGCGCCCTTTAACAAATCGCAGGAAATCCGCGTGTCCTTTCCGATGGTAAAGAGGGGCTTCCCCGCCCGCTTCTCCTCTGCCAGCACCACGGCGGAGGCCAGCCCAACCTTATACGCCAGCTCGGCGTCCAGCCCCTGGTTGACCACGCCCCGAATCCCATCGGTTCCAAATAATTTACCCATGCCGTAAAACTCTCCTTTATAAACCGGCCGCGCGGGGCCGTCCTCCCAGGCGGGTTCCGTCCCGGAGCCGGGTCATAGCTCGATTTGCTCCTGACCAAAATATGCAATCCCCAGGTGCTCATATGCTCGTTTTGTCACGCATCGGCCCCGGGGCGTGCGGGTGAGGAACCCAATCTGCATGAGATAGGGCTCATAGACGTCCTCCAGCGTGACCGACTCCTCCCCCACCGTGGCCGCCAAGGTGTCCAGACCGACGGGGCCGCCGCCGTAGTGGCTGATGATGTTGGACAGCATCCTGCGGTCCACCGCGTCCAGCCCCAGGAAATCCACCTCCAGGGCGGAGAGCGCCTGGTCGGCCACCGCCCGGGTGATGACGCCGCCCGCCTTCACTTGGGCAAAGTCCCGCACCCGGCGCAACATCCGGTTGGCAACGCGGGGGGTCCCCCGGCTGCGGCGGGCAATCTCCGTGGCCCCCTCCGTCTCAATGGGCACGTTCAAAATCCCCGCGCTGCGGGAGACAATCAGCGCCAGCTCCTCCTGGGTGTACAGCTCCAGCCGCAGGGTGACCCCAAAGCGGTCCCGCAGCGGGGCGGAGAGCTGTCCCGCTCGGGTGGTGGCCCCAATCAGCGTAAAGCGGGGCAGGTCAAGCCGGATGGAGTTTGCCGACGGTCACTTCCCGATGATGATGTCAATGCCATAGTCTTCCATGGCCGGGTAGAGAATCTCCTCCACCGCCCGGTTGAGGCGGTGAATCTCATCCACAAAGAGGATGTCGTCTTCTCCTAAGTTGGTGAGCAGCGCGGCCAAATCCCCCGCCTTCTCAATGGCCGGGCCGGAGGTGATGCGGATGTCCACTCCCATCTCATTGGCGATGATGCCGGCCAGCGTGGTCTTGCCCAGCCCCGGGGGGCCGTGGAGCAGCACATGGTCCAGCGCCTCGCCCCGCATCTGGGCGGCCTTTATAAAGACAGAGAGGTTTTCCTTGGCCTTCTCCTGTCCGATGTACTCGGCCAGCCGCTTGGGCCGCAGCGTGTATTCCCCCTCATCCTCCCGCAGGAGGGACGAGGCCACCAGCGGTTCTCTGGCCTCCAGTCCGTCGTCGGAAAAACTGATTCCCATGGCGCTGCTCCCTCCTTACTTCACCATCTTTTTCAACGCCTGCCGCACCACGTCCTCCAGCGGCATGTCCTCCATGTCAATTCCCTGAAGGGCCATGGCCGCCTCAGACTGGCTGTACCCCAGCACCGCCAGGGCGGCGGCGGCCTCGGCGGGCTTGCGCTCCGGAATCAACGTCATGCCGGTGCCGCCGTAGCCCTCCCCTTGCGTCAGCTGTCCCTTGGCCAGCTTGTCCTTGAGCTCCAGGATGATGCGCTGCGCAATCTTTTTTCCGATGCCCTGGGCCATGGTAAGGGTCTTTTCATCCCCCGTGACAATGGACATGGCCAGCTTCTCCGGCGTGGCGACGGAGAGAATGGAGAGCGCCGCCTTAGGCCCCACGCCGGACACGCCGATGAGCATCTGGAAACAGTCCAGCTCTCGTTCGGTGGCGAAGCCATAGAGCTCCAACAGCTCCTCCCTGACGTGGAGGTAGGTGTAGAGCTTGGTCATTTCCCCCAATTTGAGCGCGGCCAGCGTGCTGGTGGTGGCACGGCAGGCGTATCCCACACCGCCGCAGTCAATTACCGCCAGCTGGGGCCCCGTATGGACCAGGACTCCCTTGACATAATAAAACATGTATGATCGCTCCTCCTCAAGTCCTGTCCCGCAGCAGCGAGGTGGAAGTGCGGGCGTGGCAGAGCGCCACCGCCACCGCGTCGGCGGCGTCGTCCGGCTTGGGCGCCGCCGGGAGATTCAGCAGGCGTTTGGTCATCTCCATCACCTGGTGCTTTTCCGCCCTGCCGTAGCCTACCACCGCCTGCTTCACCTGGGAAGGACCGTATTCAAAGACGGACAGCCCGTGCTTGGCGGCGGTCATCAAAATAACGCCACGGGCCTGGGCTACGCCAATGCCCGTGGTCACGTTGCTGTTCCAAAACAGCTCCTCCACCGCCAGCACCTCCGGGGAAAACCGGCCGATGATGGTGTCAAAGTCCGCCCCAATCTGCAACAGCCGGGCAGGCATGGGCTGGCCGGCCGGTGTTGTGACCGCCCCGCAGCGGATCAGGGACGCCTGTCCCCGCCGGGCCGAGAGAAGGGCAAACCCCACTGTAGCATAGCCGGGGTCCACACCCAGAATCACCATACCGGCCCTCCCCTTTCCCTGCACACTTCAGAATCAAGCTTATTTTAACACGGCGGACAAAAGGCCGCAACATCGAATCTTGTTTCTCCGCTCCCGCTATGATACACTAAATTATCACAAGGTTCAAATAGACTTGGGGCGCTTACGGAAGATTGGGGCCGCCGCCGCTCCGTCTGCGCTGGAACTCACGCAGCAAAGAATGAAGGAGGAAGTTATCATGCGCTACCTAATTTTCATGGGCAGCCCCCGCAAGGAAGGAAACACCATCCAAACGGTGGAGCCGCTGACAGAGGCCCTGCGCGCCGCCGGCCACGAGACCGAGCTCATCTGGCTCTATGACCAGACCATCGGTCCCTGCATCGCCTGCCGCGTCTGCCAAAAGGACTGGACCGCCTTCTCCTGCGCCATTCAGGACGATATGCATGTCCTCGCCCAAAAGGCGCTGGAGGCCGACTGTATCATATTCGCCTGCCCGATCTACTCCTGGTACTGCACCGCGCCGATGAAGGCCCTTTTGGACCGTCTGGTTTACGGCCTCAACAAATATTACGGCGATGAGAAGGGCCCCTCTCTCTGGGCAGGAAAGCAGGCGGCCGTCGTCACCACCTGCGGTTACCCGCCCCAAAAGGGCTCCGACGTATTTGAGGAGGGCATGAAGCGCTACTGCAAGCACTCCAGGCTCCGTCTGGTGGGCACCCTGGCGCTGCGGGATCTGGGCTATGATGTCTCCTTCATGACCGAGGAGAAGCGTGAAGAAATCGCCGCCTTTGCCAAAACACTCCTGGACGCCGCCCAGTGATGCCGACAGAACAGAAAACCGGCCTGCCGTGTGATGACGGCAGGCC
>CAYPZF010000155.1:0-3261 GCA_964415275.1 uncultured Oscillospiraceae bacterium
GTGTTGTACCGCTCCCCCAGATAATCCTGGAACCCGGCGGTCCGCCCCGCGTAGCCGCGCAGCGAGACCACCACCACCGGCGCCTGCCGCCGGGCGCGGCGCTCCTCCGGCCACGCCGTGACGGCGTTTACACCGCCGGCGGCCAAGTGATCCCTCACAGCCTCCCGAATCGTCCCCAATTCCATCCTGTTTGCCTCCCATTGCCTCTCGGGGGGCGGGGCAAAGCCCCGCCCCCTATGTCTCTCTGTCCCTGGGGGTGAGGATGGCCCACCAGTGGCTGAGGGCCTCTCCCACATACACCGGCTGCGCCATCTGGACGTCGTACCGCGCCCCGTGGCACAGTACAAACCCGTCCCCCATGTCTCTCAGCGATCCCGCGGGGTCGCCCAAATAAAGAAAGCGGTCCTTTCTCGTCTCTCCCAGCGGGGTGGGCATCTGCTGGGTCCCGCGTCCCCCGCGCTCCAGAATGGGCTGAAAAAAGGCCCTTGTCTCGATCCCCTGACCGGCCCCCTCGGGCCAAAGCGTCACCGCCTGTCCGTAGCGGGCCAGCAACCCGGCAAATTCGGTTTTCATCATATCCCCCTCACACTCCGGAAGGAGAATGTCCCGTCCTCCAGCCACGGAGCCATCAGCCGCTGGGCCCGGGCCAGCAGCCCGTCACCCTGCTCCGCCCGGGAGGTCTCCCGCCTGATGGTCAGGTCCCCCGCGGTAAAGGAGGCCGCATCTCCGCCGCCGCTCCAGAGGGCGGCCAGGGCCATCCACGCGCCCGCCGTCACAAAGGAGAGTGCGCAGTCGTCTGCCGTCACCCCCGGCCGCAGCCGCCCCGCCAGTGTCTCACAGGCCAGCCCGCACATCTGCGTGAGCGCCGCCTCCTCGCTCTCATCCACCTTGCCCAGCAACTTGGCCAGCGCGAATATCTGCTCCTTCATCCGTCCGCGCGCCCCCTTTCCTCCCGTCTCCCGATTGCGTCAGACCTCCAGCACTTTAGAGGCGTCGGCAAAAATCTTCGCAAACCCGCTGATGCTGGTAATGGACGCGCGCTCCAGCTGCCGGTCGATCAGCCGGTCGTACTCCACCACCACATCGCTGCCCTGCACCATCTCTAGGGCGTAATTGCGGTCCAGGCCCACCATTTTGTCGGCGGGCAGCGCGGAGGTGCGCAGCAGCCGGGCGCCCAGAGGCGCGGTGAGTTTGCCCGTCCCCTGGAAGTTGAGTCCCGTGAGGGGGTTCTGCAGCTCCTCCATTTTGAGCATGGCCAGCATCAGCTGTCCGGGCACCAGCATGGTGTTCACATCAAAGGGCTCAAACTCGGACCAAAAATCCACCAGGCTGTCGTAAGTAAGGGTGCCGGCGGTCCCTCCGATGGGGCTGACACCCACCGCGCAGGTCCCCGCCGGGTTGCCGTTTCCATCCCCGTTGATGAGTACATCAATGGCGTCCTCCACCTGCATCCGGCTGATGTGGGCGCCAATCTGGCGCAGGGTGACGGAGAAGAGGTCCAGTTTTTGATACCGGACCGCCTCATAAGAGGCCACCAGCATCCTGCCCCGCTTGTAGAGCCTGACCAGGTTCTCCTGAATCTTGACCGTGGTCGCGGGGATGGCGGCCCCCTCGTCCACCCGCTTCAGCCGCTTGCCGTCCTCGTCGGGGGCAGAGGTGATCGAGCGGTAGTCCATGCCCTCAAACCTTGTCACCGTGGCCACGATCGAGGGCAGCACATCGCTCTCCTCGATCCCCTGCCGCACAGAGCGGGCGATGTACTCGGGGAAAAGAACGGCGGAGTCGGAGGTACGGAAGAATTTTTCCACCGCGTCGCTGCCCTTGCCCTTCACCTTGATGTCAAAGCGCTTCAGCTGCCTCTGGAACGCGTCCAGGCCCTCCAGGGCGGTGCCCTTGTACTGCTCGCTGGGGTCCTCCCGCTCCAGCACCTGGCTGAACGAATGCCCCGCCTCGGCGTACATTCCCTTCTCCAGCTTCAGGTTGTCAAATCGATATGCCATGTGTTCAGTCCTTCCTTTCTCAGCTCTCAGAGCAAAATGACGGCCTTAGATGCCGTGCTGTCCACCGACACCACCAGGCAGTCCACGCCGGTGTCCGGGTCCTCCCCCGTGGTGTTCGCCTTTCTGACGCCGCCCGCCCCATCGGCGGTGAGGGTCTGATGCCCTACCGCGATGCCGGCTCCGGTATAGCCTACCTTGGCAAACCCGCTCACCTGCACACCGGCAAACCCGCCCTCATTGGACAGGGCCACGCCGCAAAAGCGCTCTCCCGCGGCACAGCCGCTCACCTGACTGTCGCCGCTCATCTTAACCACTGTTCCGGCCTCCACCGTGCTTGCGGCCTCAAAGGTTGCCACCACCGCGCCGATCTCCTCAAATGATACCTGCTTCATTCCTTTTCCTCCTTTGTCCTGTTTCTCAACCCGCTTTTTGTCCGGGGCATCCGCGCCCGGCCTGTCAGATCAAAAACGCTCCATCCCGCTCCGCACTGACGCCGGGCTCCTCTCTGTAGGTAAGCTGTACCCCCACCGGGTACCGCGCCTCCACCCGGCCCTCGTAGGCCGCCTTGAGCGCCCTGAGTTCCTCTTCTCCCAGCCGTTCCGCAATGCCCTTCAACACCCCGCTGTCCAAGCCGGGCTCTGCCAGTCCGCCCAGCCGCACCACCTCGGTGCGCAGCGTTTTTAAATACCTGCGCCCCAGTTCGGCCGCCCGCTCCAGCTCCGCCAGCGCGGCCAGCCCCTCCTGTTCTCCCGCCAGCAGCTTTCTCAGCTCCATGTTTTCCACCTCCCGCCTTCCAGACTTCATCACCCCCGCGCTCCTCTGGGCGGGCACCGCCACAAAGGACCATTCAAAGGCATCCGTGGCCTCCTCCAGCTGGGCAAAGCACAGCGTACCGCTGTAGCGTCTGCCCCTCACGTGGCCGCACTTGTCCCCGGCGCCCATCCTCTGGCCGCATACCGAGCATACCGTCCGGGCCACCGCGCAGCTCACGCTCACTTCCCGCTTGATGCCGCCGTCAATCTCCGCGATGAGGTCTCTATTGCCCTCGGTGCGCAGCATGTACGCGTACCCCTTCAGGTAGCGGTAGCCATCCCCCGCGCCGGTGATGATGTTGTCCTCCCGCACCACCTCGGTGCGGTAAATGCGGGCAGCCTGGCCGCGGGCGCTCCACTGGTGGTCAAACACGCCGCTCTTGCCCACAAAGAGCCCGGCCAGCTCCTCCAGCGTCTCCGCCGAGAAGCGCTCCCAATCCCGGTCCACC
>CAYPZF010000156.1:0-3243 GCA_964415275.1 uncultured Oscillospiraceae bacterium
GCCCCTTAAATTCCAGCACCAGGTCCTCAATGCGGGCGGTGGAGATGGGGTCCAGGGCGCTGGTGGGCTCGTCCATGAGGAGCACGTCGGGCTCCACCGCCAGGGCGCGCGCGATGCACAGCCGCTGCTGCTGGCCGCCGGACAGGCCCAGGGCGCTTTTCTTGAGCCGGTCCTTTACCTCGTCCCAGATGGCGGCCTTGCGCAGGGCACCCTCCACCACCTCGTCCAGCTGGGCCTTTCGCTTGATGCCGTGGGTGCGGGGACCAAAGGCCACATTGTCGTAGACGCTCATTGGGAAGGGGTTCGGCTTCTGAAACACCATACCCACCCGCTTGCGCAGGGCGTTGACATCGACGTTTTTATAGATGTCTATATCGTCCAGCAGCACCTGGCCCGTGACCCGGCAGCCCTCCACCAGATCGTTCATTCGGTTGAGGGTTTTGATCAGGGTGGATTTGCCGCAGCCCGAGGGGCCGATGAAAGAGGTAATCTCCCCCGCGGGGATGGTGAGGTTGATGTTTTTTAGGGCCTGGAAATCACCGTAGTAGAGGTCCAGGCTGTTAATTGTAAACTTGTTCATAGCTGAATCACCCCTTGGCAAGCTTGCGGGCTATGAAGGCAGAGAGCGCGTTAATCCCTGCCACCAGCACCAGAAGTACCACAGCAGTGGCGTAGGCCTGCTCGGTGTAGAGGCCTTCTGAGAGAAGGGCGTACATATGGACCGCCAGCGTGCGCCCGGAAGACAGCAGGTCTTTGGGGATGCCGGCCACGGTGCCGGAGGTGTAGATGAGGGCCGCGGTCTCGCCCACGATGCGGCCGATGGCGAGGATGACACCCGCCAGGATACCGGGGACGGCGGAGGGGAGGATGATGCGGAAGATGGTGCGCAGGCGCCCGGCGCCCAGGCCGAAGCTGCCCTCACGGTATGCGTCCGGGACCGCGATGAGGGCCTCCTCCGTGGTGCGCAGGATGAGGGGGAGGATCATGATGGCCAGGGTGAGCGCGCCGCCCAGCATGGAGTATGAAAAACCGCAGGCCACCACAAAGACCAGGTAGCCGAAGAGACCGTAGACAATGGAGGGGACGCCGGAGAGGGTCTCGGCGGTCAGCCGGATCAGCTTTACCAGCCTGTTGCCGCGCTTGGCGTATTCCACCAGGTAGATGGCCCCGCCCACGCCGATGGGAACGGCAAAGAGCAGGGACAAACAGGTCATGGTGATTGTGTTGATGATCGCGGGCATCATGGAGACGTTCGCGGTGGTGTATGTCCAGGCAAAAAGAGAGGGGGTGAGATGGGGGATGCCGCGAACGAGGATATAGCCTACCAGAACCAGCAGGACAAAAACGGTGAGGATGGCCGAGAGAAAGACCAGCCCGCGCAGCACGAGGGAGAGGGGGTCTTTGGTACGGGTCACTTCGCTTCCCTCCGTTTCAATGCCGAGAAGGAGAAATTGATGAGAAGAATAAAGACAAAGAGCACCACCGCGGTGGCAATCAGGGCCTCCCGGTGCAGGTCGGTGGCGTAGCCCATTTCAAGGACGATGTTGGAGGTGAGGGTACGCACGCCGTCCAGGAGGCTGGAGGGCATACGGGGCTGGTTGCCCGCTATCATGTTGACCGCCATAGCCTCGCCGATGGCCCGTCCCACGCCAAGGATGACAGCGGCCAAAATACCGGACCTGGCGCCCGGGAGTACAGCGAAAAAGACACTGCGCTCGTGGGTGGCGCCCAGAGCCAGGGCGCCTTCATAGTAGCTGTCCGGCACCGCGCGGATGGCGGCCTCGGCCACTCCGATGATGGTGGGCAAAATCATAATGCCCAGGAGAATGGAGGCGGTGAGGATGCCCTTGCCGCCGGTGTGAAAAATCCGCTGCATGATGGGGACAATGACCACCAAGGCAAAAAACCCGTAGACGATAGAGGGAATACCCGCCAGCAGTTCAACGGCCGGCTTGAGCACGCGGTACGTCCGCGGGGGGCAAAACCGGGCCATAAATACCGCGCACAGCACCCCGACGGGCACCCCGAAAATCAGGGCACCCGCCGTAACATATAAACTGCCGACAATCATGGGGAGGATGCCGAAGATATGATTCAGAGGCCTCCATATACGTCCCGACAGAAAGTCCCAAGGGCCAATCTCAATCATTGAGGGGATGCCGCCGGCAAAGAGGAAGACGCAGATTAAGGCGACGGCGGCGATGGAGGCACAGGCGGTGAGCAGGAATACCATCCGCATGACTTGTTCCAGCAGTTGCTTCATACGCCGTCCCAGGAGGTAATTTCACCGGCAAAGATGGCTCTTACCTGCTCTGAGGTCAGGTTTTCGGCCGGGTTGTCGTTGTGCACGATGACCGCAATGCCGTCGATGGCGATGACAGTGGGGATCAGGCCGCCGTCCAGTTCGCTGTCCTTGAGGTCGCGGGAGGCCATGCCGATGTCGCAGACACCTTCCAGCGCGGCGCTCATGCCGGTGGAGGAGTCGCTCTGCTGGACTTCAATGGACACGTCGGGGTTCAGGACCAGATAGGCCTCACGCAGGGACTCCATGACGGGGGTGACGGAGGAGGAGCCGGCCACCACGACCTTGCCCGAAGCGCCGGAGGGGGTGTAGGCGGGGCCGGCCTCGATGCCGATGTAGCCCCTTTCCCCTACGATGACCTGACCCTCGCTGCTCAGGATGAAGCGGATGAAGTCCTGGGTCACCTCGCTCACATCGGAAAGCGTGGCGATGTGGAAGGGACGGGAGATGCTGTAGCTGCCATTGTCAATGTTGTCCGAGGCGGCCTCGGCGCCGTCAATCTTCAGCGCCTTGACGGTGTCGTTCAGGGAGCCCAGCGAGATATAGCCGATGGCGTTTTTGTTGCCGGCGATGGTGGTCATCATCACCGAGGTGCTGTTGGTGACCTCAGCGTCCAGGGTGGTCTGGTCCACCTTGTTGCCGTCGGCGTCTTTCACCTCTAGGCCGAGGAGTTCGATGAACGCGCCGCGGGTGCCGGAGCCGTCCTCGCGGGAGACTACGGTGATGGGAGAGGCCTGGGCACCCTGATCGTCATCGTTGGAGCAAGCGGTGAGGGGAGCGGCCAAAAGAACCGCGGCAAGGGTCAAAGAAACAACTCTTTTCATACCTGTCAATTCTCCTTCTTTTTAGGATGACCCAAGTATAGAGCGTCAATGTAAAGACCGCACCGCCCTCTATGTCAAAAGTATGTAAAACCAATTTACTGTCTGACTATGTCATAG
>CAYPZF010000157.1:0-3220 GCA_964415275.1 uncultured Oscillospiraceae bacterium
CCCATGCTCCAGTTGGGGTGCTTCAGCGCCTGCGCCGGTGTTACATTGGCCAGCCGCGCCCTAGTGAGGCCAAAAAAGGGCCCGCCGGAGGCGGTGAGGATCAGACGCCGCACCTCTCCCCTGTCCCGGCAGCCCTGGAGGCACTGGAAAATCGCGGAGTGTTCCGAGTCCACCGGAAGAATCTCAGCGCCCTGGTCGGCCGCCCGTGCCATAACCAGCGGCCCCGCGCAGACCAGGGTCTCCTTGTTGGCCAGCGCGATGCGCTTGCCCGCGTCAATGGCAGCCAGGGTAGGTCTGAGGCCGGCTACGCCCACCACCGCGGTGACCACTGTGTCGGCCTCGGGCAGGGACGCCGCCTCCAGGAGGCCCGCTTGACCGCCTGCCACCCGGATGCCGGTGTCGGCCAGCCTTACCCTGAGATCGGACGCGGCCCGCTCGTCGGTCAAAACAGCCAGCTTGGGCCGCCACCTCCGGGCCTGGTGCTCCAGCAGGGCCGCGTTGGACCGGGCCGTGAGGGCCGCCACCTCCAGGCCGCAGGCCTCGGCTACCTCCAGGGTCTGCGTGCCGATGGAGCCGGTGGACCCTAAAATAGAAAGACTGCGTTTCACGGCGTCACCTCGTTATCGCGGGCAGGAGATAAATCAGCAATTCAATCAGCGGGGCACAAAAAATCACGCTGTCGAACCGGTCCAGCATTCCGCCATGGCCGGGCAGGAGATTTCCAAAGTCCTTGATCTTATACTGCCGCTTGATGTAAGAGAAAACCAGGTCCCCCATCTGGGAGATCACGCTACCCAGCAGCCCGTAGAGGGCCAGTCGGAGGTAATTGGCCTCCAACAGGAAGAAGCGCTCCATAATCCAACCATAGAGCATAAGGCCCAGGATGGCCCACACCACGCCGCTCAGAGCCCCCTCCACCGTCTTCTTGGGAGAGAGCTCCGGGGCCAGCTTGTGCCTGCCGAAGAACCTTCCCCCGAACATCGCAAAGGCGTCGCAGACGAACGCGGTGACCAGCGGCAGCAAAATCAGATACTTCCCCAACTCCATCTGGTCCAGCCGAATAAAGGAGGAGAGGAAATAAGGGATAAATAGGGCGAAAAAGGCGGAGTTTCCTATTTTATCTATGGTGACGGAGTAGTGGCTGGTGATGGCCACAACAAAGACAAAGGTAGTGTAGACAAGAAGCGCGCCCAGCGCAATCTGTTCTCCCTCACCGTAATAGACCCAAAAGGGCACGGCGGCGGCCAGCACAATGGAGCACCCGGAAATCCAGATGTTCTTTACAAAGCCCGTCGACCAGAGCACCTCGTGCACCGCGATGGCCGAGATCAGGGAGAGGACGATGGGCAGGCATATGGGCGGCAAAAAGAAAAGCACAAGGAAAATCACCGGGATAAATACCACCGCTACCAGGACTCGTTTCGTCATTCTTTAATCCCTCCGTACCGGCGGGAGCGATGCTGGTAGGCAGCAATCGCCCGGCGCAGCTCCGCTTCGCTGAAGTCCGGCCAGAGCGTGTCGGTAAAGTAATACTCAGCGTAAGCTGACTGCCACAGCAGAAAGTTGGAAATGCGCAGCTCTCCGCTGGGCCGGATTACCAGGTCCGGGTCCGGCACTGCCCTGGAGAACAAGTAGTCCGAAAAAGCCGCGTCGGTCAGGTGATGGGGGTCGGCGCGCCCGGAGACACAGTCCGCGGCATACGCCTTGGCGGCCCGCAGAATCTCATCCCGGCCTCCATAGTTCAGACAGACGTTCACCTGTACGCCCTCATAGTGTTTTGAGATCTCCTGCACCTGGGCGCACAAGTCCCGCAATCTCTGGGACAGCGCCCCAAGGTCACCGAAAAACGCCACCTTCACCCGGTCCCGCTCCATCTGTCCGATGGTCTCCAGCAGGTACTTCTCCAGGAGGCCCATAATGGTGGACACCTCGTTGCGCGGGCGCTTCCAGTTCTCCGTGGAAAAGGCGTATACGGTCAAATATTGCAGCCCCAGGCCTTTACAGTAAGTCGCGATGGTACGGAAGTTTTCCGCGCCGGCGGCGTGGCCCGCCGAGCGCGGCAGCCCGCGCCTTTGGGCCCAGCGGCCGTTTCCGTCCATAATAATCGCGATGTGCCGCGGCAGGTGCTCCGGGTCCATTGTCTCCATCGTATGTGCTTTGGGTTTGAAAAAGGCCATAACAGCGTTCCTTTGCTCAATGATATGGTAGGGCGGGGGCAAACCCCCGCCGCAATTACCACTGTTCAGCTTTGTGCGGAGGGCGAGCCGGCGCGGCCGTCAGAAATGCGCCGCACACGCTATCCGTTTTGTTGTACGCAATGAAAGGTGCCGGGGCCCGATTCAAACCGCCATCAATTCGGCCTCTTTTTTCGCTGTAAGCTCGTCCAGCTCCTTACAGCGCTTGTCGGTCATCTCCTGAATTTCCTTCTCGTAGAGCTTGCAGTCGTCCTCGCTGAGCTCCGCCTTCTTCTGCATGGCCTTATACTTCTCCACCGCGTCTCGGCGGATGTTTCGGATGGCCACCTTCCCGCTCTCTCCGTACTTCCTCACCTGCTTGGTGAGCTCCTTGCGGCGCTCCTCCGTGAGCTGGGGGAAGGAGAGGCGGATCACACGGCCGTCGTTCTGGGGGTTAATGCCCAGATCGGAGGACTGGATGGCCTTCTCCACCGCCTTGAGCAGCTTGGCGTCCCAGGGCTGGATTACCAGGCTCCTGGGGTCGGGGGAAGAGATGGAGGCGACCTGCTGGATGGGGGTGGCGACCCCGTAATAGTCTACCTTGATTTTATCCAGCACCGCGGCGTTGGCGCGGCCGGCGCGGACGCCGGCGAAGTCAGAGACCACCACGTCTACGGTTTTTTGCATCTTGCTGTCAAACTCTTTATGTTCTTCTCTCATGGTTCTTTTTCCTCCTTGACAATCGTCCCTATTTTTTCTCCCAAGATGACCCGCAGAATGTTCTCCGGGTCCTTCAGTGCAAAAAGCATAACGGGGATGTTGTTGTCCATGGAAAGAGATGTCGCGGTAGAGTCCATCACCTGAAGGCGGCGAAGAATGACATCGTTGTAGGTGATGCTGTCGTATTTGACCGCGGTGGGGTCCATATGGGGGTCGGCACTGTACACACCGTCGATGTTCTTGGCCAAAAGAATGATGTCGGCCCCAATCTCCGCCGCCCGCAGCACCGCCGCCGTATCGGTGGAGAAGAAGGGACTTCCGGTGCC